>JBOHHD010000182.1:0-1740 GCA_050700515.1 Pseudonocardiaceae bacterium | reverse complement strand
GGGCTGGTCGAGGCCCGGACGGGGTGGAACCAGCCGCCTGTGATCGCGCTGCTGGCCCTCGGGCTGGCGCTGGTCGTCGCGTTCGCGGCCGTGGAGCGCCGGATCCCGCACCCGATGCTCGACCTCGCGTTGTTTCGCCGGCCCGACTTCTTCGGGGCGACGGTGGCCGCGCTGGCCTCGGGGGCCGGCGTGCTCGCGCTGATGTCGTTGGTGCCGACGGTGCTCGAGCGCGCCCTGGACGAGGGGGCGTTGCTCGCGGCGGTCGTGCTGCTAGCGTGGTCGGCGACGAGCGTGGTGACCGCCCTGGGCGCCCGGTGGTTGCCGGCGCGGGTGTCACCTCGGGCCCTGCTGGTCGGCGGACTGGTGGGGTGCGCCGCGGGTCAGCTCGCGCTGATCGGCCTCGCTCCCGACAGCCCGATCGGACGGCTGCTGCCCGGACTGTTGGTGGCCGGCGCCGCCAACGGGGTCCTCAACGCGGCCCTGGGCCGCCAGGCGGTGTCCAGCGTGCCCGCCGACCGCGCCGCGATGGGCAGCGGCGCCAACAACACCGCCCGCTACGTCGGGTCCGGGATCGGGATCACGGTCGTCACGGTGCTGCTTACCCGCTTGGGCGCAGCACCGGGAGCGGACGGCCTGCTCTCCGGCTGGAACGTCGCGGTGCTGCTCACCACCGCGTTCTCGCTCCTGGGCGCACTCGCCGTACTGCTCGCCCGCGAGCGCCCCACCGGTCCGGAGCCCTCCCCGTCAGGCCCCAAGAGCCGTCGCGACCACGGAGGGACTCCAGGGCTACCGAATCGAAGCCAAGAACACGCCACAGGGTAGGCCTAGTGGATTCGGAAATCAAAGATATAGCGGTTACGCGTGTTGAGCGGGGATGAGGCCCTGTCGCTGCGGGGTATAGCAAGCGGCGCGGTAGCCGTGACGGGACAGTTGATCGGATGCGGAAACGAGACAACGGGAGGACAGCCGTGCAGATCACCAGGAGCAGCAGCACCGAGACCGCGGCCGGTCCGAGCGAGTCGTTCACCGGCACCGTCTACATAGACATGGTCGCTACACCCGCGAAGCCCTCCCGCCTCGGGGCAGCCAGCGTCCACTTCACGCCCGGCGCGAGGACCGCCTGGCACACCCACCCCTTCGGGCAGACAATCTACGTCACCGAGGGGGTCGGCCTCTGCCAGCGCCGCGGCGGACCGGTCGAGTTGATCCGCCCGGGCGACTCTGTGTTCTTCGAGCCCGGCGAGGACCACTGGCACGGCGCCGCCCCGAGCCGCTTCATGACCCACATAGCGATGCAAGAAGCCGACGACGGGGGCAGCCCCGTCACCTGGGGCGAGCACGTCAGCGACGAGGAGTACGGCGCCGCGCCACCCATCGACCGGTGACGAAGCCCCTCCCCGCCGGCCTGGAAACCTCGCCGTAATGCATGGACGCATCGTCCGACCAGCCGTGACGGATGGATACCGTACTCGAACGGCCTCTGGAGCCTTCGTTGTCTACTGGCGGCCAAGTACGCTTCGTGGCATCCTTCCCCGTTCCCGCGCCTTTGGCTCGGGGTTGCAGCGAGGGGAGCCTAAGATGGGCACCACTCGCGAGCAACGAGCGGCGACACCGTCTTTGAGTTCTCGCGGGTGCGCCTACAGAACCTAAACCATGATCGATGAGAAGGAAGGACGAACCCCTATGCCCTGGATACCCGAGTTGTTCTCAGCGCCGGTGCTGGAGCGCATCATGGAGCAG
>JBOHHD010000181.1:0-4591 GCA_050700515.1 Pseudonocardiaceae bacterium | reverse complement strand
AGTCAGCATCGCCGCGGCATACGAGGAGTCGGTGAACCCGTTGGCGACCCCGTCGTCGACGGTGTGCAGGGTGCCGCCCCCGGCCAGCTGGGAGAAGTGGTCACCCGAGCGATCGTCGACCGCCTGGTACGCGGCTGCGCTCGCGTTGAGCGCGGCACGCTCTTGGTCGAGGCCGGTGCTGTCGGCCCGCAGGATGGCGTGAAACGTGGCGAGCATCGCGGCGTAGTCACCGGTGATCATTTCCAGGACACGGCCGAAGTCGGCGTCCGCGATGTCCCCAGCGGCGTACTTGTGCGCCGCCCCCAGGTCCTCCGACCCGCGACCTACCTGGCTCGCCCATCCCCTCAGGTCACTGAGCTCGACGGTGAAATCCGGCGCCATGGTTCTCCACGATCTTCTCCAGCAGCAGTGCGGGAAATATAGGCCACCCGGTGTCCTCGCCGACTGCACGGCACCGGTCCTCGCTCAGTGGCCCGTCCAGAACGCCACCATCAGCACGCACTGCAACAGGAACACGCCGAGAATCGTGGCCCACTGCCTGCCGAAGGCCCAGTGCCGCGCCACGGCGACCAGCACCAGCACGGTGCCGACGACGCCCGCGGCAATGCACCCCACCGCCCACACCGGGTCTCCCGAGGTGGCCCCGATCACCAGGACGATGACCGAGAACAGCACCGCGCCCACGATCAGCGAGTCCCGCAGGAACCCTTCGACGAGCGCGGCCACGGCGGACGGCAGAAATCCGGCCCACGCCTTCCGGCGCGCTGCGGGCGCCTCCGCGTGGTCGACGGCGTCGGCGCGACGGTACGCCGCCCGGAAGAGCGGTCCGTCCTCGTCAGGGGGCTCCGGCGGTGGTCCAGACACGGTGCTCACCCTAACCGCAGTAGGTGATGGCCCAACGCGGTGATCGCTCGACTCGGCGTCGGTCACCAGCACGTCGATCGGCGTGGGCGCCGCGCTCATCTCAGCGCCGGCAGGGACAGCTGGTTCTGGGCGTTGCGGTCGAACGGGGAGCCGGCAGTTTGCTCGTTCCACTTGCCCACCGCTGCGGTGGCCTCGGTGCTCTGCTTGTTCGTCACCGTGGGTGCCCGCTCGGTGAGCTTGAGGTCGGCGTCGACGGAGAAACCCCAGGTGACGGCCCCGTACACCGTGCCGACGTCCAACCCGGAGCGGCAGACCACCATGGCCTCGAACTGCCAGGTGGTGTGCGGCTCGTTCCAACTCGCCCGGTCCTGCATCCTGGCCGGCCTGGCCGGGGCAGACGTCTTCCAGGCAACCAGCATGGTGCCGGGCATCCCGTCGTCCTTCATCCCGTACCAGCCGTGCCTCTTGCCGCCGCGTCGGTCCACGTTCGTGGCCGACGGCGTCTGGCGTTTCCGGCTCCTCTCGTCGGGATTCCTGTTGGCGCCACTCGCGGTTTCGACGAGGCGCACCGTCTGGATGAACGCGATCTCATCGGCGTGCACGACGGCGGTGTCGGGGGTGAACGCAATGCTGATCTTGTAGGAGTACCAGGTGCCCCGGGCCGCGTCACCGTCGATCTGCTCGTCGAGCGTGGTTTCGATCGTGCCGAACGCGGCCCCGGCCGCGACCTTGGCCACCGGGACTCCCCTGCGCTGCAGCTCGGCGGCGATCGCGGTCTGGGGCACGCTGCCGACGCCACCGCGGGTCACCCCGTCCTGGAGCAGGCGCAGCTGGTCGATCGTGAGCGGCGCCAACCTCGTCATCGGCATGGCCGGCTTCGCGAGCACCGTCGCCGCCGCAACCCAGTCGCCCCCTGTGACGGCGTCGTCGAACACCTTCTCGGGGCTGACGACGAACCGCAACGCAGCCTTCCTAGCGCCTGAGGAGTCCGGCGGCCTGCTCGGTGAGCTGGCGGACCGCGGGCCGTCGCCGGTAAGGGGCGAAGTCGCCGAGGAGTCGGGCCAGATGCTCGACGGAACGGGCGGAGTCGACTTTCCCGTTCAAGGTCTGCACCGCCAGGGAAGCCAGTGAGACAGCGTGATCGACCTCGGGTCGGTCCTGACGCAGGTAGGTCGCGGCCAGATCAATGTGGTGTCGTGCGCTGTCGCGGACGTAACTGGCGTCCTGCAAGCGCAGCGTGGTGCGCAGGTGTTGGCGTGCCTGGCCGTAGTCCTTCAGGTGCAGATAACAAGCACCGGCATAGGCATGAGTGTGGGCCTCGTCGAGCCAATAACACCAGCCCGGCTCACCCGATGAGGACGGAGCGTCGCCGAGCCGATCGAAGGCGGTATCCAAGGCGCGGCGGCACTCGGTGACCGCGCCGTCATGGGCATACGCCTCGGCCGCCCGCAGGTCGAGCATCGCGGTGACCCGGGGAGTGGCCCCGGGGTAACCCGACCGTGCGGTCTCGGCCAGCGTGACCGCCGCACGGATGTGGCCGAGGTCCTCGGCTTGCTCGGACATGGATCTCACGATGTTGGCGCCGAGTGCCCGGTCCCCGGCGGCATGTGCGGCATGGAGACCGGCGACCCAGTACCGCTGCGCCTGCGGATGATGCCCGCCCTCGAACTCCGACCATCCACCCAGCCGCATCAACTCGGCAGCCGTGGAATGCAACCGCTTCCCGACCACGTCGCTGTAGCGGCGTTGATCCAACAAGTCGAAGACATACCGAAGCTGGCCACGGATCAAGGGGAGCAATGTTTGGCTGCCGGCTTCGTCGTCCATCCGGCGCAACCGACCGACCATGTCGTCCAGGCCGTCGATGAATCCGACGGACAGCGGTGAACCGGACATCCGGGCCACCACCGCCTCGGCCTCCGGGCGGGCGAGCAGCCACTCGTGGGCGGGTGCACATACCGCAGCGCCCAACAGAGTGAGCAGGATTCGTCGGTCCATGCTCCCAGAGTGGGTGACCACCCGGATCGCGTGCAAGCTCCCGGCCACAGTCCAGGGCAGTTCCAACCCGCTCAGGGCCGACACCGCCTCGATCTCAACATCACTCCAGCCCAATTCGGCGGTGGTGACGGTGCGTCCCAGTTCGTCGGTCAACAGTGCGAGCGCCAACGCGGACCAAGGGGAACTCGGGGCGGTGCCGTGCAGCCATTTGTAGGGTGTCTTGAGATGCATCCGCTCGTTGCGTCCGTACAGCGCGGCAAAACCGTTCAGCCGACGGGCCAGTACCTCCGGCTTCCAGCCCAACTCGGTCAGCAGGCAGACCAGCGGGTGAGCAGCAGGCGGCTCCATCATCCCCCGACTCCATAATCATGATCGGATAGTGATAGCGCACCGTAACCCGCAGCGGCACGGTGCGGAAGCGCAGCGCAGCGATCATCGGCCGTCCCACCGAGGTACACCTGATACACCGATCCCGAGGTGCCTGCCCCTCGGGTTGGCTTGCTGACCATGAACGACAGACTGGAGCACATCCCGCAGTCGCTGGCGGGTGCCCGATGAGCCCCCGGAACGAGACGTTCCGCGCCACGATGCGCGGTCGAACCCCGGAGGGTGAGCCCACCACCCTGATCATCACACGGCAGGGCCTGGGCCATGCCGGACGCTCCTGGCTCACCTTCGATGGAGCGATCAAAACCACTGTCGTGTTGAACGATCAGGAAACGGTGCAGCTGGTCGGGTTGCTCGGCGACGCCGCACGCGCTCGGAAACCCCGATGACCGACAGCGCCCCCGCAGTGAGCCTGCCGGTGCCCGAGCCGCACCTCGGCCGACCCGTCCCGCCCGCTCGCACCGACGACTGCGCGGTGTGCTGGGTCCGCTCCCCCGGTGACCTGCGCTGCCATGCCGTGACGCACCACGATGCCGCCGGCGTCACCACGACCGGAGAGGCGCAGGCACTGTGCGGGGTGGCGCTGTCCCGGCAGGAGCTCGACCTCGCCGCGCAACCGTCGAGCCCGCTGTGTTCCTGGTGCGTAACCGGAGCCACCGCCGAGCCACCTCGGTTTGCCGTCACCTGACCCGGGCGGTCGCCGGTCGAGCCACCCCCACGCTCCCGGCGGCCGACCGTTCCTTTCGCCGACCGAACGGCGAAAGGACCCCTGCCCCCCGGTTCCCCCACCGGGGGGCAGGGGCATCTTCAGGCGCACAAGATCGTCGGTGTAGATCGTGCGGTAATTCTGGGACGTCTCCACCCCGAGTCGGGTGATCGTCTCATAGGGTGACCCTCCAAACGGTGATGTGCGCCGCAGGGGAGGGAGCCGATGACCGACGTCCCGGACAGTGGATCGATCATCCGGGTGCTGAACGCAGTCGGGCGCACTGTCGGGGTGGGCGTGCTGCTCCCCGCCGGGCAGATCCTGACCTGCGCCCATGTGGTCAACGCCGCGCTCGGCCGGGACGAGCGGGCAGCGGACCAGCCTGCCGCCGAGGTCACCGTCACGTTCGCGACCGCACAGGAAGCGCCCCTGCGAGCGCGGGTGCAATGCTGGCTGCCCCCGCCCCGCGTCGGGACCGCGGGCCGCCCCGGAGCCGCCGGCGACGACATCGCTGGGCTCATCCTGACCAGCGACGTTCCCGCAGGTGGTACCCCCGCGCGGCTGGCCGCGAATCCACCGGCGCGCGGCCAGGTGGTCGACGTGTTCGGCTACCCCGGTACCCCGCCTCGTCCGCAC
>JBOHHD010000180.1:0-3075 GCA_050700515.1 Pseudonocardiaceae bacterium | reverse complement strand
GCATGGTGGTCTGCAAAGTTTGCCGAGCCGGAGCCCGGGCCGACGCTAAGCCATCCGCTCCCATATTTGGATTCGCATAGGTTGCCAGAATGCGTTCCAGTACGAGTGGGCCAGCCACTCCAAGACCGAAAGCGGCCAACTCCCCGATGATCTGCCCGCTGGCGGCTGCGGCGACACCCCCGCCGGCGGCAATACGGGCGATAGCAGCGACGATCCATATTCCGAACGCGTTCCACCGCTCGCCCCGTGTCGTCTCCCTGGCCTGCTTGCTCGGGTCGAGCCAGGGCCACCTGCGGGTCGCTCGGGCAACAGCCACGAAGTCGTATGCCTCCACGACTGTGCCTCCAAGAAGCCCCCACATTGCGCCGTCCAAGGCGTCCATAAGAGCGGACCGTACACGGTCGGTACGACCCAAGTGACACGATCCTTGATAATTGGTGTTGAGAAGTCCATTGGATTGATCAACCGTGACACATGGGAGGCGTAGCGTGTCCAGTGATCAGCGGCCAGGCTAGTGGTCGGAGCTGCTGGTCAGCCGCTGTGGATCGATGGTGGTTTGCCCTGACCGCCCGACCACTGGTTCGTTCGGGGTCAGTTCAACACTGGCCAAATTGACCCCTCGACCAGCACTGTCGCCAACGCGTTCGGCATGGTCTCGTCGAGATGACTTGTGGGAATCGGATACTCGACCGCTATGCGGATCTGGAGTGATGCCAGTCTGATTCGGTTCGGCATGATCAAAGTCCGTGGCGTTACGGTTTGCATACTTGATCTTCTGTCAGCTGGGGATAGGGTCGCGGGTATGGGTGTGCGGAGCTGGATCCAGAGCTGGCCCGCGTACCGGCAGTTGACCACCGGTGATCTGCTGGGACGCGGGGCGGCGGCCAAGTCCGCCGGCAGCCGCAGGTTAACGGCGCGGACCGAGACCGCCGACCGGGTGGTGCAGTCGATCTGCCCCTACTGCGCGGTGGGCTGCGGGCAGCGGGTGTACGTCACCGACGGGCAGGTCACCCAGATCGAGGGCGACCCGGACAGCCCCATCTCCCGGGGCCGGTTGTGCCCCAAGGGCTCGGCGAGCAAACAGCTGGTCACCGCACCGACCCGGGAGACCAGGGTCCGCTACCGGCGCCCGCACGGCACCGAGTGGGAGGACCTGGACCTCGACACCGCGCTGGACATGATCGCCGACCGGGTACTGGAGACCCGGCGGCGGACCTGGCAGGACACCGACGAGAACGGCGTGGTGCTGCGCCGCACCCTGGGTTTCGCCAGCCTGGGCGGGGCGACGCTGGACAACGAAGAGAATTACCTGATGAAGAAGCTCTACACCGCCCTGGGCGCGGTGGAGATCGAGAATCAGGCCCGGATTTGACACTCCGCCACCGTCCCCGGTCTGGGGACCAGCTTCGGTCGCGGCGGCGCCACCACCTTCCAGCAGGACCTGGCCAACTCCGACTGCATCCTCATCCAGGGCTCGAACATGGCCGAGTGCCACCCGGTCGGCTTCCAGTGGGTGCTGGCGGCCAAGGAACGCGGTGCGACGATCATCCACGTCGACCCGCGATTCACCCGGACCAGCGCACTGGCCGATCTCCACGTGCCGCTGCGGGCCGGTAGCGACATCGCCTTCCTCGGTGGGCTGATCCACCACGTGCTGGCCAACAACGAATACTTCCGGGACTACGTCGTCGCCTACACCAACGCGCCGATGATCCTGCGGGAGGAGTTCCGCGACACCGAGGACCTGGACGGGCTGTTCTCCGGATTCGACGAGGACAATCGGCGCTACGACCCGTCGACGTGGCAGTACGAGGGCGCCGAGGTGGCCGCCGCGGCGGGGCAGCGCGGCCGGTGGTCGGCCAGCCAACCGGACCACTCCGGACAAGCAGCCGACGTCTCCCGAGCCGAGCAGTCCGGCGCCAGCGGGGGCACCTTCCGGGGCACGCCACAGCGCGACGACACCCTGGAGCACCCACGCTGCGTGTTCCAGGTGCTCAAGCGGCACTTCTCCCGCTACACCGCGGCCCGGGTCGCCGACATCTGCGGCATCCCCGAGCGGCAGTTCCGGCAAGTGGCGCAGGCGCTCACGCAGAATTCCGGACGGGAGCGCACCAGCGCGTTCGTCTACTCCGTCGGCTGGACCCAGCACACCGTCGGCGTGCAGTACATCCGCACCGCCGCAATCCTGCAGCAGCTGCTGGGCAACATCGGACGGCCCGGCGGCGGGATCCTGGCGCTGCGCGGGCACGCGTCGATCCAGGGCTCCACCGACATCCCGACCCTGTTCGACATCCTGCCCGGCTACCTGCCGATGCCGCACGCCCACGAACACCCCGACCTGGAGCGCTACCTCGCGGCGCAGACCGGCACCAAGGGTTACTGGGGCAACCTGGACGCCTACACCGTCAGCCTGCTCAAGGCCTGGTGGGGCGAGGCCGCCACCGCGGACAACGACTTCTGCTTCGACTACCTGCCCCGGCTGACCAGCGAGCACTCCCACTACGACACGGTGCGCAAGCAGCTCGCGGGCACCTGCAAGGGCTACTTCATCGTCGGGGAGAACCCGGCGGTGGGCAGCGCCAACTCGCGGATGAACCGGAAAGGCCTGGCCAACCTGGACTGGTTGGTGGTCCGCGACCTCACCATGATCGAGAGCGCCACGTTCTGGCAGGACGGCCCGGAGATCGAGTCCGGCGAGCTGCGCACCGAGGACATCGGCACCGAGGTGTTCTTCCTGCCCGCCGCGGCGCACACCGAGAAGGACGGCAGCTTCACCAACACCCAGCGGATGCTGCAATGGCACCACAAAGCCGTCGAACCCCGCGGTGACCAGCGCAGTGAACTCTGGTTCTCCTTCCACCTGGGGCGGATCATCCGGGCCAAGCTGGCCGGGGCGTCCCCGGGGGCGGGCGCCCCGCAGGACGGCACCGAGCGGGATCGCCCAGTCCTGGACCTGACCTGGGATTATCCGACCTTCGGGCCGCACGCCGAGCCGGACGCCGAAGCGGTGCTCGCCGAGATCAACGGCGTCGACGCCGAGGGTAAGCCGCTGTCGTCGTTCGCCGAGCTGAAAGC
>JBOHHD010000179.1:0-9010 GCA_050700515.1 Pseudonocardiaceae bacterium | reverse complement strand
TGCGCACATCGTGGGGTTTCGCATAATCCTCCTGGTATTGCTGCCCACCTTGGAGTTTTCCGACCCTGCCAGTCGGATCCTGACCGATCCGAAGGTCCCGGAAAGAAGCCGGATCTGTGGCAAGGATGGCTGTGCCGCCGAGGTCGGGGTCAGCTATAACGGTCAGCCGGCTCTCGCCGAGGGCTACTGCCCCCGGTGTACCACCCCCTTTTCCTTCGCACCGAAGTTGAGCGCGGGCGATCTGGTGGCCGATCAGTACGAGATCGTCGGGTGCCTGGACCGCGGTGGTCTGGGATGGGTCTACCTGGCCAAGGACACTCATCTGGATGACAATTACGTCGCCCTCAAAGGACTGATCAACAATAACGATGCGCAGGCGGTGGCACTGGCGGTGTCCGAACGCCGATTCCTCACCGCGCTGGACCACCCCAACATCGTCCGCATCTTCAACTTCGTCACCCATCCCGACCCGCATTCCGGGGAACTGACCGGCTACATCGTTGGGAGAACTCGACCAGGTGCGACAAGGAATCCCTCTCGAAGAATGGCTGGAATTTCCCTGCGGATAATAGCGCCGCCCACATCGGTGGCGTGATATGAGCTAAGGAGTGCTACTCTGACCGAGTTGATCCGATTCGGACTCGATGACGGGGGTTGGGTGATCGTCGATGTCGATGAGGAACCGGGAGTCACACGGGTGTCACGGCAGGGAAGGATCCGCGATGCCAGGTCAACTTTCGAGACAGCTCTCGCCGAGGTGCGAGAGGCAGCGACTGCCGCATTGACCCAATTCCGAACCATGGCCTGCCAGCCAGAAGAAGTAGAGATTGTTTTCGGTGTGCGGCTGGACGCAGAGGTCGGCGCAGTCATCGCCAGGACCAGCATGCAGGGAAACTTCGAGGTCAAACTCAAATGGCGGCGGGAAATGCTGGACGAAGGCGAACGAGTACGTCCATCAAAGGCGCCAGACTGAAAGGGCGGCTGCCGTAAATCCTACCCGCCGTCGCCCATTCTTTACTCATAACCGGCCCGTGCACACGCTCAGGACTGATCTTCATTTCGGGCGAGCAGGCCGATCGGTAGGCCGACCAGCAGGGCGACCAGAACGACCACCAACCACAGCGGCGCCTGGACGCTGACCAGCGCCGAGTATCCGAGGGGGGCCACCATCGCGACCACGGCGAGCAGTGCCACCGCGCGGACCCAGCCGGTCTTTCCGGACGGCATACCGTATCTGCGCATGGGCTACAACGTCCCGAGCCAGTTGCGCAGCAGGTGCGCACCCGCGTCGCCGGATTTCTCCGGATGGAACTGGGTCGCCCACAGCGGCCCGTTCTCCACCGCGGCGATGAACGGCTCGCCGTGCTCGGCCCAGGTGACCAAGGGAGGCATGAGCGGCTCGGTGGTCTCCAGCTCCCAGTGCCGGACGGCGTAGGAGTGCACGAAGTAGAACCGGGTGTCCGGGTCGAGCCCGGCGAACAGTTGCGAGCCTGCGGGCGCCCGCACGGTGTTCCATCCCATGTGCGGCAGTATGTCGGCCTTCAATCGCTCCACGGTTCCCGGCCACTCGCCGCACCCGTCGGTCTGCACTCCATGCTCGACGCCCAGGCTGAACAGCACCTGCATCCCCACACAGATTCCGAGCACCGGACGGGCACCGGCCAGCCTACGGTCGATGATCAGATCTCCTTGCACCGCCCGAAGCCCCGTCATGCATGCGGCGAAAGCACCCACTCCCGGTACCACCAACCCGTCAGCGTTCATTGCGGCGTCGGCATCGGCGGTGACGGAAACGTCCGCACCCGCCCGGCGAAACGCCCGTTCCGCAGAACGCAGATTGCCCGATCCGTAGTCGAGCACGACAACGTGGCTCACCCCCCCAGCTTCGCACGAACGCAGTCAGGCCGGTCGGTAGACGGGGTCTGCGGCTGCCGCACGGCTACTCCGAACGCAACCGCGGCCCTCATCCGTCAGATCGTCGCGGCCGCCTTACGTGCCGCCACCAGGACAGGGTCCCACACCGGGGAGAAGGGCGGCGCGTAGCCGAGGTCCAGTCCCGTCATCTCCTCGACGGTCATCTCGTTCCAGATCGCCACTGCGCAGACGTCGACCCGCTTGGCCGCCCCTTCCCGGCCGACGAGTTGCGCGCCGAGCAGCCGCCCCGTGCCGCGCTCGGCGATCATCTTGACGGTGATCGGGGCGGCGCCGGGGAAGTAACCGGCCCGGGTGGTGGACTCGATGCGCACGCTCACCGGCTCGAACCCGGCGGCCCGCGCCTCGGCCTCCCGCAGCCCCGTCCGGCCGATTTCAAGGTCGCACACCTTGGTGATCGCCGTACCGACGACACCGGAGAAAGTCGCGTAACCGCCGCTCAGGTTCGTGCCGATCACGCGGCCGTGCTTGTTGGCATGGGTGCCCAACGGGATGTGCACCCGTCGCTGCGAGACGCGGTGCAGCACCTCGACACAGTCGCCGCCGGCCCAGACCCCGTCATGACCGGGGACCCGCATCCGCCGATCGGTCAGCACCCCGCCGAACTCACCCAGCGGCAGCCCGGCCGCTCGAGCCAGCTCGGTGGCCGGCCGCACGCCGAGCCCCAGCACCACGATGTCCGCGGGAAGCGTTCCGGTTTCGGTGACCACCGCGACCACCCGACCGTCGGGACCGGTATCGAACCGGGACACCGCGGTGCCGGTGTGCACGGTGATGCCCATTCCCTGCATCGCCTCCCGGACCAGGGCACCCATGTCCGGATCCAGGGTGCCCATCGGCTCCGGCGCCTGGTCCACCACAGTGACCGACATACCGGTGCGCACCATCGCCTCGGCCATCTCAACCCCGATGTACCCGCCGCCGACCACCACCGCCCGGCGGGGTCGCTGCGCCAACCCGGCCAGCACAGCGGCTCCGTCATCCAGGGTCTGCACGCCGTAGACACCCGGTGCATCCACCCCGGGCAAAGGCGGGCGCACCGGCACCGCGCCGGTGGCCAGGACCAGATCGTCGAAGTGGAGCTGGTAGCCGGTGTCGCTGCCGAGTTCGACGGCGGTCACCGCACGGGCGTCGAGGTCGAGCTCGGTGATCTCGGTGCGCAGCCGCAGGTCGATCCCGTTGGCCCGGTGCTCGGCGGCGTCGCGCGCGATCAGGGCGTCGGGCCCGTCGACGTCGCCTGCCACCCAATACGGGATGCCGCAGGCCGAGTAGGACACGTGCTGACCGCGCTCGAAGGCCACCACCTCCAGCGCGTCGCGCCCCGCGCGGCGCAACGCCTGCGACGCAGCGCTCATCCCGGTCGCGTCCGCACCGATAACCACCAGCCGCCGCGCCACACTGATCACCCCGGATTCGATCCTCTGTTGGGTGCTCGATCGTATTGGCTGCTTCGCTCAACCGGACGCCCTGCCGTTCAGCGGGAGTGTCACTTCGGGTGACCAGCGAAGTAAGAACAGAACGATCACGCCTTCCGGCTCTGGACAGTCACTCTCCGCGACCTCCAGGAAGACAGTGTCGCAACACACGCAGGTGCCACAAATGGCAACTTCTTCCCACGGCGGCATCGCGCAGCCGCCTTGGGCGCTGTTATTCAGTACCTCCCTGAGCGCTTACAGGCCCAGAACGTGGCGATGCCGCCAAGCCAGCGCGAGGCAGGCGGCGGAGTACTCCCGCACCATGTTGCGCCACAGATCGAAGTCATTACGCCGATCCCACAGCCCCACGCTGGAAGGTTGAAATTCCCCGGTGGGTATCACGCCGTAGGTGCCACCAGCAGTGGCCACCTTCGCCGAATCGCGCCAATGCAGCAGGAATGAGGACTCCGCCGGGTAACGACGCAGCCGGATGGTGAGCGTGGCAATCCCCGGGATCACCGCGCGGCGTTGCAAGTCGAATGGATCACCGACCCGCTCCCGAAATGGCAACCGTCCACGCAGTCGCTCTGCGGATCTCGGCAGTCCCTGCGCCATGCACACCGCAGCCATCTCGTGCGCGAGCGCCTCAGAGACATCGAGCTTGTCGAAGTAGGCCGCCAGCCCGAACATCAGCCGACGCGAGGTCAGCGAAGCGAGCCCAGCTCCACCGGCTCGGCCACCAGCCACTCCGGATGCCCGATCACAGTAGTGTGCGGCAGCCGGTACTCGATCGGATAGAGCTGCACGGCCCGCCGCGCCAGCTCGGTACGGTGTTGGTTGAGCCAGCGCCGCTCAGCGCGCCAGCGCAGCTGGCTGGCCGCGATCTCCGGGCCGGCATCGTCGCGGGACGCCAGCTTCCGGGCATGCCCGGCGGACAAGCCCAGATCCTCAGCCGCAACGCCCAATTCAGTGACCATCTTGCGGCGGAGTTCCAGCGACACCGGGCGCAGCCCCTGCTCGATCTGACTGATGTGCTGCTGGGTCGTACTCAGCACACCGGCGACGTCGGTCTGGGTACGCCCCGAGTCCTCCCGCCCAGCCCGCAGCACAACCCCTGCATCATCGACATTCTCGGCGGCATGACTCAGCCATGCTGCCCCATCCACCGATCGCACATCGCTGTCGGACAGTTCCTTACGCACCGCGTTCCTCCCGCTCATCGGCACCGGTAACAGTATCCCGATCCGACCGCACCGGTAAAGCCGAACCCGGATAGCAATGTGCACCCCAGCCCCAGGCAACCATACCATTAGTATTCAGCGCCTAGCCAAAGCTATCAATATCACCCAAACCCTGCAACGGTCCACGTTCTTATACGCCCTTCGGTGTGCGGTGGTTTGGAACCGTAACCGCTTTGGCGAACCTCTGACCAGCACGTTTCAAGAGCTTCTACGGGCGGGACGTTTTCGTCCGGTAATCAGCATGCGCACCCGGTCAGCCGGCCAGCAGGGTGTGGTGGCGCTGCCAGGCCAGCTCGATGCAGGCGCGGGAGATCGGGGACAGCGGCTCGGAGCGCAGACGCCGCCGCGCATCGGAGGTGAAGGGAATGCCAACAGTAGGGTTCCCGGCCTCGGTGCTGACGGCGGCACCTTCCTCGTTGACCGCCACCATGTCGGCGAACAGCCGGTCGAAAGCGGGGGCCTCGATCACCGCGATGGTCAGCAACTCAACCCATAGTGTGAGCGGTTCGACCACCACCGCACCGGCGAATATCCGGAAGTAGCCCGCGTCCCGGGCGGCGGCGAAGGAACGGAACGGCTCATGGTGCGCATAGTCGATCGGGTCGGATGAGTTGCCGTCATGTTCGGCATTGCCGAGGAACTCTTCAGAATACTCCCGTTGAATATTGCGCCAAAGCGAGAAGTCATTCGTCTGGTGGGCCGGGGCAAGTCCGGCCGGCTGGAAAGTGCCGGCTGGTACGACAGGGAAACGGGAGATCGGCGAGGCTGGGGCGCCGGTGTCCCGCGCGCAGCCAGGCTTGCGCGAACTCGTGGGAGGCTGCCTCACACACATCGAGGTTCTCGAAGTAGCTGGTATAGCCGAATCCGAGCCTGCCGCCGGTCGCGGTCCATTCCACCTCGAGCAAGCGGTAGCTCACCCGGTTCTCGAACAGCTTGGGTCGCGCCAGGTCACCCAGCGCACGGGAGTAGCGCCCGTAGCGGGTGCCGTCGGATGCGAGGGGACGAACCGCTTCGGTCTGCTCGATACCTCCGGTGACGGTCGGCTTGGCCGGCTGCTCGGTAAGCCAGTGCAGGGCGATGTCCCCGATCTCGACCGGCGTCGCAGGCATCCACTCCGGTCGGGTGAGCACGGTGGTTCCGGGGATGCGGTGGGCCTGGGGGTACAACTCGGCAGCGAGATCACCCAAGAGCGCACGGTTGGCGTTCAGTTCGGCACGCACCGCCCGCCACTGTTGCTGGCCGGCCAGCGTCGCGCCCGGTGAGCCGCTGATCAGCTCCAGCTGGGCGATGGCGCCGGCGGACAGATCAGACAGGAGACCCAGCTGCTCCGGGGGAATGCGCAGCTTCCCCGCAATGAACCGCAAATTCGTCGAGGGTCAGGGTGAGAGATCCATTTATCTGTGGTCAACACGGGCATTTCCTCGACGATCGTCTGCGCCGCGGTCATCCGAGCGCGTCTGCCTCACCAAGTTCGTAGCTATGGCATGGCGGGAGAGTTTCCGGCAAAGTCACTTCCCACAACGCACGGACGGCGCTTGATGAGGCGGGCAGAATGGATAGCTGGCCTAGCGGCCGTCTGGGAGACAACGCAATCGTCACGGCTGAGCGGCTCCTGCTACTTCAAGAGGTCACCTCTGCACTGGCGCATGCCAACGATCTCGCGGAGGTCGCTGACACGGTGATGTCCACCATCAAAGGAGCCGTCGGCGCTGAGGTGGGGGTGCTGTGCGTGATCGACGAGGAGGCGTTCAGCGTGCTCGCCACGGCAGGGTTGGCCGAGACGGTGGCGCGGCAATGGCGGGAGTTCCCGATCGACGCGCCGCTGCCCGCCTGCGACGCTGTCCGGCGCAGCCACTCGATCCTGATCCGCTCACGCGCAGAGCGGGATGCGGCGTATTCCCTGCTCAAGGACGCGCCGATGGAACACCAGTCGTGGGTCATCCTGCCGCTGATCACGGAAGAGGAAGCGGTCGGTGTCCTGGCGTGCGGGTGGACGGCGCCCGGCGGATTCGACGAGGCGACGAACGCGTGGTTGCAAGCGGTTGCCGATCAGTGTGCCGCCGCGGTCCACCGGGGCCGGCTGCTCGCCGCCGAGCAGTCGGCTCGGGCGATGCTCGAGGTGCTCGTCGACGCCAGCCAGGTCCTCAGCTCCTCACTGGATCCGCAGGTCACCTTGCAGCGCCTGACCCGCATAGTGCTGCCGGTACTGGGTGATGGGTGCATGGTCCATCTCCTCGACGATCACGGTCTGGAGCTGGCCGAACTCGCCCACGTCGACCCGGACCAGGAGCACCTGCTGCGCCGGCTCACCGCGCTGGTCGGCGGCTACGCCCAGAATGAGCAGCTGCTGGCCGTGGTCCGCACCGGCGAGCCCCTGCTGCTGGCGGAGGTTCCGCCGGGCACGGTGGCACAGGCCGCCCGCAGCGGTGAGCAGGCAGATCTGCTCACCGCTGTGCGGATCCGCTCGGCGCTGGCCGTGCCGCTGGTCGCCCACGGCCGTACCCTCGGGACGCTGAGCCTGCTGCTGAGCTCGGGAGACCGCCGCTACACCAACGCTGACATCCGGCTGGTCCAGGACCTCGCGACGCGGGCAGCCGTCGCCCTGGCCAACGCGCAGGCGCACGCCCGATTGGCCGACATCGCGCACACGCTGCAACAGAGCCTGCTGCCGCCTCGCCTGCCCTCGATTCCTGGACTGCAGCTTGCCGCCCGCTACGAGCCGCTCGGGGAAGGGGTGGAGGTCGGCGGCGACTTCTACGACGTCTTTCCGCTCGGCAAAGGCCGGTGGGGAATCACGATGGGAGACGTGGTCGGCAAGGGCGTGGCCGCAGCCGCGCTCACCTCACTCGCCCGGCACACCGTACGGGTGGCGGCCCGGCGGCGTCGCTCGCCGGCGGCCGTTCTGGCCGAACTCAACGACGCGGTCATGGCCGCAGACGTGGGCCAACCCTTCCTCACGATCGTCTACCTCACCGTCATGGTCGACTCCGAGGCAGGCGCGCAGGCGAGTATCGCCCTCGGCGGGCATCCGCGCCCGTTGCTGCTCTCCCCTGGACGGGCACCCCAGCCGGTCGGGCGGTACGGGCAATTGATCGGCATGCTGCCCAAGCCGCGCATACAGCAGGAGACGGTGCTCATCGAGCCCGGACAGTCGCTGGTGCTCTACACCGACGGGCTCATCGAGGCGCGCTCGGCAACCGGAAAGTTCAGTGAACCCCTGCTGCTCGAAACGCTGACCAGCCTGAGCGGTCAGCCTGCGGAACGCATCGCCCAGGAGGCGATCGACGTGATCCTCAGGTTCCAGCCACGCCCGAGTGACGACATGGCCATTCTCGTGTTCGCTCCCGAACACCGCCCATTCAGTTCGAATCCTTGAACTACTGGGACGGGAATGGACGGCCACCGTCCGGTGTTCCCCTCAGCGCTGGTTGAGGACTCAACGAAGGAGGCGGTCATGGCCGCTGTCACCGTCGATGACTTCACGACGCTGGAACGGATTCCGCAGCCCGACCCGGAGGCGCTGGACCGGCCGGTCCGGTCGGTGACCACGGCACCCTCGGCATTCGAGGGCGAGGGCTTCCCGGTGCGTCGGGCCTTCGCCGGGGTCGACCTGCGCGATCTCGACCCGTTCATCCACCTGGACCAGATGGGAGAGGTGGAATACGCCCCGGGCGAGCCCAAGGGCACCTCCTGGCACCCGCACCGTGGGTTCGAGACCGTCACCTACATCATCGATGGCACGTTCGAGCACCAGGACAGCCATGGTGGCGGCGGAGTGATCACCAATGGGGACACCCAGTGGATGACCGCGGGCGGTGGACTGCTGCACATCGAGCGCCCGCCGGAGGCGCTGGTCGTCAGTGGTGGGCTGTTCCACGGCCTGCAGTTGTGGGTCAATCTGCCGCGTGCCGACAAGTGGCTCGAACCCAAGTACCAGGACCTGCGCGCGGGCGAGTCGGCGCTGCTGACCACCCCCGACGGCGGCGCGCTGATCCGGGTGATCGCCGGCGAGCTGGCCGGCCACCGCGGCCCTGGCTCGACGCGCACCCCGATGGCGATGATGCACGCCACCCTCAGCCCCGGCGCCACCGTCCGACTGCCCTGGCGGCCCGACTTCAACGCGCTGGTCTACGTGCTCTCCGGGGCGGGCACCGTCGGCGCCGAAGGCCGTCCGGTGCACACCGGGCAGCTGGCGGTGTTCGGACCTGGCGACACCATCACCGTGGCGGGCGCGGTCAAGCAGGAATCTCGGCTGGCCGGCCTCGACGTGGTGATCCTCGGCGGACGGTCGATCCGCGAGCCCATCGCCTGGGGCGGCCCGTTCGTGATGAACACCCGGGCCGAGGTGCTGCAGGCATTCGAGGACTATCAGGCAGGCAGACTCGGCCGGAAGCCAACGCCGCCGCCAGTGACCTGATGAAC
>JBOHHD010000178.1:0-4900 GCA_050700515.1 Pseudonocardiaceae bacterium | reverse complement strand
GATCAGCATCGGGTGTTCTTCGGCCGCGCCGAGGAGATCAAGGTTCTGGTGGAGCAGGTGCGCTCCACTACTGAGGGCCAGGCCCTGCTGATAGTGGGCCCGTCGGGGTGTGGCAAGTCGTCGCTGGTGCGGGCCGGGCTGCTGCCGGTGCTGGCCGGCGAGCCGGGCTGGCTGACCCTGCCCCCGATCCTGCCCGGGGCCGACCCGGTCACCGCGCTGGCCCGGGAACTGGCCGCCGCGGCCCGTCAGATCGGCCTGGACTGGACCGTCGAGCACGTCCAGCAGCAGCTCGACGCTAAGGGCCTCACCGCACTGGCTGATGAGTTGCTGCTGGCCGATCCGGACGGTCCGCGGCGGCGGTTGCTGCTGGTGGTGGACCAGTTCGAGGAACTGCTCACCCAGACCCTGTCCGGTCAGCGGGCCCGGTTCGCCGAGCTGCTGGGACCGGCGTTGAGCGGTCCCGTGCAGGTGGTGTGCACGCTGCGCCTGGAGTTCCTGGACCAGCTACTGCTCGACCCCGCCCTGGCCGCTGTGCCGACGCACACCCACACGCTGCGGCCGCTGCGCCGCGAGGCCCTGCGCGCGGTGATCGAGGAACCCGCCCGGCTGGCCGGGATCGACCTGGACGAGGGCCTGGCCGACCGGCTGGTCGACGACACCGACAGCGGAGAAGCCCTGCCGCTACTGGCCTTCACCTTGGCTCAGCTCGCCGATGGCGTGGGACGTGGTGGCCGGCTCTCAGCCGCCCGCTACGACCAGCTCGGCGGAGTGCAAGGTGCCCTGACCCACCAGGCCGACGCTGCGCTGGCCGACGCGGTCACCAGTGGTGGGCGATACCGCGACCAGGTGATCGCTGGATTGCTGCGGCTGATCACCGTCGACGAGCAAGGTCGCCCGACGCGCTGGCGGGTCAATCGCGCCGAGCTACCCGACCAGGTAGTCACCGAACTGGACACCTTTGTCGCGCGCCGCCTACTGACCACCGATTCCGATAACGGCACCGTGCTGATCGGCGTCGCTCACGAGGCGTTCCTCTCC
The DNA here is from genome assembly GCA_050700515.1 of Pseudonocardiaceae bacterium. GTDB lineage: Bacteria > Actinomycetota > Actinomycetes > Mycobacteriales > Pseudonocardiaceae. The sequence goes on along the minus strand of JBOHHD010000178.1, from coordinate 3,862 downwards.
GCCTGGCTTCCCCTCGTTGAGGCCATCACCGCATCAGTGTCAGCCCTGCGAGCCCGCCGCACCGTGGAGCACGCCGCCGCAGGATGGCACAACAGCGGACGCCCCCCTTCCCGGTTGTGGGGCGGCGGTCAACTCGCCGCTGCGGTAGCCGACACCGGAGCCCGCATTCGGACCCGAACAGCTCTGGCTAACCCAGGCCCAAGGCAGGGACCGGCACGCTGGTTACCGCGGCACCACCGGGTGCTGATCACCGGCCGCATCGCACTCAGCCCCATGGCTCGGGATTTTCTGCACACCAGCATTCGTCGGGACCGATACCGCCGCAGCCGGGCAATCATCGTGCTTTCGGTGCTGCTCATCCTGGCCCTGACCGCAGCCGGTACCGCTATCGTCCAACGCGACCGCGCGCAAGAGGGGGAGCGGATCGCCACCGCCCGTCAGCTCATCACGCAAGCTGACGCCATCCGGGCCATTGATCCGCGCACTGCACTGCGACTCGGAATAGCCGCGGAACGCCTTCACTCCGGTAGCGAAACCCAGGTCAGCCTGTTCAACACTCTTTTCGCCACCCGGTACGCAGGCATTCTCACCGCCCATACCGACTGGGTGAACACGGCGACATTCTCCTCCGACGGAAACATGCTAGCCACCGGGGACTCCAGCGGATCGGTGATCTTGTGGGATCTCAATCCTGCTCAGCCTCGTCAGCTGGGCCCACCACTCGACCATACCGACGCGGTGAACTCGGTGGCCTTTTCCGCCGATGGGCATACCCTGGCCGTCGCTATCGGCGAGACCCTGGCTGGCTCCAGCAGGGGCGAAGGAGCAGTGATCTTGTGGAATCTCACCGACTCCGCTCAGCCCCGTCAACTCGGCTCACCACTCCGCCACGCCGAAGCAGTGCACTCGGTGGCGTTCTCCTCTGACGGACACACTTTGGCCACCGCTAGCGCAGGGAACGTGCAACTGTGGGACCTCACCAGCCCCACTCAATCCCACCTGCTCGCCTCACCGCCTGACCACTACGGGCGAGTGGAGGCAGTGGCCTTCTCCCCCCATGGACGCGCCGTGGCCGCGGTCAGTACGACCGCAGTACTCCTCTGGGACCTCACCAATCTCTCCCTACCTCATCAACTCGACCCTCCTCTCAACAACTTTGCTGGAAGCAAACTCTCAGTGGCATTCTCTCCCGAGGGGCACGTTCTGGCTGCCGCCGGCAGCAGTAGCGTGCGCGTGTGGGATCTCACCAACCTTGCCGAACCGGCCCAGCTTGACCCACCACCTGACGATATCGGGAATGTGCAGTCGGTGGTTTTCTCCCCTGACGCACATATCCTGGCCTTTGCCACCGCCAATAGCGTGTTCAGGTGGGACATCACCGGCGCCACCCCACTTGACCAGTTGAACCTACCCCTTGACCACAACGGGGGAGTGGCCTCAGCGGCGTTCTCTCCCGACACATATACCCTGATTACCACCAGCGCCGATGGCGATGTGCTCCTGTGGAACATCGCCAGTGCCACGCAGCCCCACCAATTCGATCCACCCCCCGACTACATCGGGGATATATCTCCGGATGCGATTTCCCCCGACGGGCGCATCCTGGCCACCTCCGGTGATCTCGTTGGATCCGGTGAGGTGTTCCTGTGGGATCTCACCAACCCCGCACGACCCGAACAGATCGGCCCGGTGCTCAACGCCCTCAGCTTGACGCTGTACTCGGCGGCATTTTCCCTTGACGGACGCACTCTGGCCACTGCCCACGGAGGTTTCGGCGATGGTGAGGTGAACCTGTGGGACGTCACCAATCCCGCCCAACCCCACCAGATCGGCACACCCCTGACCACTCCCAACGGTTCGATTCTCTCGGTGACGTTTTCTCCCGACGGGCATATCTTGGCCACCGCCAGCGAGGAGGGCGCGGTGCTTCTGTGGGACCTCACCAACCCCGCCCAACCCCGACAACTCGGCCCCTCCTCCAATCCCATCGACGGGGTGTTCTCAGTGATGTTCGCCCCGAACCGAGACATGCTGGCAATTATCGGCGCCAACAGGGTGCTTCTATGGGATCTCACCAACCCCGCCGAACCTGTCCAGCTCGGCCAATCCCTTGAGTACACCGACACGGTGTCCTCAGCGGCATTCGCCCCGGATGGAAACACTCTGGCCATCGCCAGTGCCAACAGGGTGATCTTGTGGGATCTCACCGATCCCACCCAACCCCACCAACTCAGTCAATCCCTTGAGCACACCGACACGGTGTCCTCAGTGGCATTCGCTCCGAACGGACGCACCCTGGCCACCGGCAACCTCGACAACACAGCGACAGCGCTCTTGTGGGACCTCACCAACCCTGCTCAACCCGTCCAGCTCGGCCCACCCCTCGACAGCACCGGCAGGGTGCTCTCAGTGACGTTCACCCGGGACGGACGCACCCTGGCCACCGGCAGCGATGGCAGCACAACGAGCTTGTGGGACCTCACCAGCCTCGACTATCTGCGAGATCACGTAACGGAACGCGCGTGTGCTATCACTGGCGGCGGCCTCACTCCAGAGGAGTGGGAACGCTACATTCCGGACCTGCTGTACCAGGACACCTGTCCTGCCTGATGGCGGCCGACCCGATCACTCTCATTAGGCGACGAGTACGGTGCGGAGGGGTCGCGGAGATCAGCGACTTCGGTGTGCTCCTGGTGTTGCTCACGCTGGGCTGGGTGGTCCGAGGGTCAACAGAGCTAAGGTCGGCGGCGCGGATCGTCGAAGACTCCCAGGAGGAATCGGTCATGTTTAATTTAATCGGGTTTGTCGTGTTCGGCCTCGTCGTCGGCGTCTTGGCGCGCCTGTTGAAGCCCGGCAAGCAGAACCTCAGTTTGGTTGCCACCCTGCTTCTCGGCCTTACCGGGTCGGTGATCGGCGGCGTGGTGGCGAGCCTGCTGGGCACGGGGGACATCTTCGAGCTCAACGTGCTCGGGTCCATCGTCGCCGTCATCGCCGCGTTGCTGCTGGTCGGGGTCGCCGAAGGGATCTTCTCCCGCGGTAAGCGTGGTGAAGTCCGCTGATCGCCCCACCGGTTCGTCCGGCGAATCGGTACACCTTGCCGTTGCGTCGGCGCGTCATCGATCGTGAGCTGAGCTGGACGCGGTAAGGCTCGCTGAAGCTTTCCTTCCCGGGTCGGTATGGCTGATCATGCGGGGATGACCGGACCGGGTACCCCTGAGTCACCGCTGTCCCGGCTGGCCGACGAACTCACTGCGATGGGCGAGCGGCTGGCCGGGATCGGGTACGAGCTGCGCCGGATGGACGCCACCGCCCGCGCAGCCCCGGACGTCCCGGCGGCCCCGCCCGCAGCCCCCGCCACCCCGGCACCACCGCCCGCCGCTGCACTCTCGCCACCGTCGATACCCGTGCCGCGCAAGCCTGGGTTGCTGGAACGGGAGGGAGCCGGCAGCAGGCTGCTGGCCTGGGTGGGTGGCGCTGTCACCCTGCTCGGAGTGCTGCTCCTGCTGGTGCTTGCCGTGCAGCGCGGCTGGCTCGGCCCGCTGCCCCGGGTGCTCGGCGGGGCCGCGCTGGCCGTCGCGTTGATCGGGGTGGGCTTCACGGTGCACCGCCGACCGGGCGGGCGGATCGGCGGTGTGGTGCTGGCGGCGACCGGCTTCGCCGCGCTCTACCTGGACACGGTCGCCGCCACGGTGCTGTACGGCTACCTGCCCAGCGGGGCCGGGCTGGCGATGGGGCTGCTGGTCGCGGTGGTGGGGCTGGCGCTGGCCGACCGCTGGCAGGCCGAGCCGCTGGCGATCGCGGTGGTGGCCGGGGCTGCCGTACTCGCCCCGGCGCTCACCGGGCTGGATCCGGTGCCGCTGGT
>JBOHHD010000177.1:0-4612 GCA_050700515.1 Pseudonocardiaceae bacterium | reverse complement strand
GGCGACCACCGTCTCCGCAAGCGCTGGTTCACCTCGGACGCGCTGGCCGTGCTGACCGAGGGCCTGAACGAGCTGCGAGAGCACTTCGGCCCTCACGCCACCGACTTGGTGCGGATCGCGTTGTGGTCATGCCTGGAGCGCTCGGAGAACGCGGCGGTGCTGGTGGGGTTCAGCACGCCCGAGCAGATCAGCATGAACTTCTCCAACCTGGGGCCGCAGCCCAGCACCGCCCGGCTGGCGACCGCCCGCGAGATCATGGGGCGCGTGCAGGCTCGGCTGGACGCGAGCGGCGAGGTGTTCATCGACGAGCAGGCGGTGGCCTCGTGATCGCCACGGCCGAACCGCAGCTTAGCCTCCTCTCGCCCGCTGGGGAGATCGCCGCTGAACCGGCCGCCGCGCCGCAGGGGCCGCAAGACCATGTGCGGGTGCTGACGGCCAACGTGCAGCACGCCTCGCCTGCGCGCACCCACCAGCAGGCAGTCTGGCTGGCCACGCAGCACGAGCACGACATGCTGGTGCTGACCGAGGTGGCCGCCGGGGAGTCCGGTGACGTGATGGCGCGCCTGCTCGGCGAGTTCGACTACCGCGTCCACCTGCCCGCCCCCGGCGAGGACCCGTACCGGGTGCTGGTGGCGGTGCGCGGCGGAAGCCTGGAGGCGGTGGAGGACGTGGGCGTGACGGTGATGTCGCACCGCTGCGTGGCCGCGCGGGCGAAGCTGCCGCAAGGGGAGATCGGCGTGGTGGGGTTGTACGTGCCCTCGCGCGGCCCCAAGGAGCAGCGCAACGTCGCCAAGCGTGCCTTCCAGGAGGCGGTGGCCGCTGCACTGCTGGATCTGCGGCGGCGGATGAGTGTGGCTGGGCCGGTGGTGCTGACCGGGGACCTGAATGTCGTGGAGCCCAACCACGAGCCGCGCTACGCGGTGTTCGGGCAGTGGGAGTACGACTTCTACCGCGCGTTCGCCGAGGCCGGGTTCGCCGACGCCTTCCGCCTGATCACGCCTGAGGGCATGGACTACTCGTGGTATGGCCGCGCGGCCGCCGATGGCACCCGCAACGGCTACCGGTTCGACCACACGTTCATCACCGCTGATCACGCCCACACGGTGCGGGCGTGCCACTACGTGCACGCCATCCGTGACCAGGGCCTCACCGACCACTCGGCGATGGCCCTGGTCATAGGCGTGTAGCGGCTCGTCCGGATCGCCACCACCACCCGGAACCACACCACTACTGGCCTGCGCTGGGGTGCTTCCGCCGCAGGCAGGAAGGACCCCGTGATGCCAATCGGCATAGCCCCCACCGCTTACCATGAGCGAATCCTGACTGCCGCCCGGCACGCAGGCGGCAGCCTCGACCAGCACCGTGACCGGATCATCGCCGTCCCAGCCGCCGAACCCAACCGGTTGCACGCGGTGCTCAGCGAGCACTACCCGGCTCGCGTCGTCCTCACCGGCACACTCGACCGGCGGCTGCTGGTGCTGGAGCCACCGGAGGGCGGCGACCGGTGGATCGTGGCGGACTTGTCCAGCCAGCCGCACGAGAGCCGGTCCTGGCCGACCTGGACGCAGGCAGCCCTGGGGGTGGACATACCGTCGAGCTGGCTGAGCACGGCAACGGTCGGCCCGACTGCCCTGCACCGGCTCACCCGGCCTCGCGTGCTGCTGGCCGCGCTTTACCACCCTGAGGTGTTCCCGCTGCCGCGTTTCCCGCTGGCGATCAGCGACCTCGCCCGTGCGGCCCGCTCCACCCTCACCGGGCACGTCGAGATGATGGACATGCAGCTCGGCGTCACCTTGGAGCAGATCATCGACGCCGTGGCCACCGGGCAGCCGGATGTGGTGGGCATCTCCGCCACGTTCGGCCAGCACGACCTGCTCACCGAGTTACTAGACGCCGTCGCCGAGTTGCCGCAGCGCCCTCTGGTGCTGGCCGGGGGCTCCTTGACCGCCCGCAACGAGCGGCTGCTGCTGGAGCGCTACCCGTGGCTGATGGTGGCGCGCGGGGCCGGGGAGCCGACCATTGCCGATGTGCTGGCGCACTGGCACGGCGACATGGAGCTGGATCAGGTGCGGGGCATCGGCTATACCGGAGCGCCACGCGGCAACGGCACTCTGGCGATCAGTTTCCGCCGCAACGCCACCGTCACCAATCGCGCCCAGACTGACATCCTCCCCGAGCTGGATCTGCTAGGAAAGACGTTTGAGCACCGGGGCGTTGCGCAACTGGAGGCGAGCCGGGGCTGCACAAACGCCTGCTCGTTCTGTCCTCGCAGCCACAAGGGCAGCTGGGCGGGCAGCGCACCGGAGAGCCTGCCGTGGATCGTGCGGGAGATGGGCACGGTATTCGATCGCTACCCGCAAGTCTCGCGCACCTTGTACCTGGTGGACGAGGAGTTCATCGGCCGAGGGCCGGGCACGGCCGAGCGGGCGCTGGCCGTGGCGAAGGTGCTGCATGGTGAGGGCTTCCGCTGGGAGACCTCCTGCCGAGTGGACCAGATCGTCCAGCCCGCGACCGAGGAACGGGCCTGGCACATGGAGCGGGCGCGGTTGTGGCGGGAGCTGCGTGCGCGGGGGCTACGCAGGTGCTTGTTCGGGGTGGAGTCTGGGGTCACCTCGATCTTGAACCGCTTCAACAAGGAGACCACCGCCGAGCAGAACGCCCTCGCGGTGCGGACGCTGTCGGCGTTGGGGGTGCCCACGCGCTACACGTACATCGCGTTCGACCAGCTCATGTCCCCTGCCGAGCTGGTGGAGACCGCCGCGTTCCAGGCCCGCACCGACCTGCTGATGCTTCCGCTGCCGGAGCTGAGCGTGGAGGAGATCGTGGAGGGGGTGCGGGATGAGCAGTTCGTCGCCGAGCACACCACCGGCCGCCCGTTCTACACCGGGATCTCCTATCTGCTGGTGAGCATGGAGTGCCTGATCGGCGCGGCGTACACCAAGCAGGTCCAGGCGGCCGGACTGGCGGGTGCGGCGCGTCCGGCGATGGGCAGGCTGGACGCGGAGTTCGCCGATTGGCGCATCGGCCGGTTCTCCCACCACGCCCAGTTGTGGGTGGATCGGAACTTCGCGCTGGACTACACGCTGAAGTCGTTGGAGAAGGTGCTGGACGGGCGGCCGTGGGAGGCAGTGCGCGCGGCGCGGGTGGTGATCAAGGATGCCGCATTCGGGCTGTTAAGGGCAATGGTGGGGCTGCTGGAGCGGTTCCCGTTGGACCAGCCTGATCCCGCCGTGCTGGACGAGGTCCTGTTGAAGGTGATGGAGCAGGAATTCGCCGACCTGCACACCCGTGTCACTCGCACCGTCAACGACCTGGTCACAGTGCTGCGCGGTGATGACACGCGGCTGTTGTTCGCGGAGTACACCCGTTGGGCCACCACGGGGTCCTGGGAGCTGATCAACGCTGCCGATTCCTGCGGCACGTGACCGGGTACGCCGGGGCGGCCAGGCGGTCGCCCCGGCACGCTGTCACACCGGCTCGGGAATGGGCACCCAGTTGAACTCGGGGCAGAACCGGGCGTAGGTCACCAGCTTCCACTCCGCGTACTCGTCCATCCGGCCCGTCGAGCGCAGCAGGTACTTTACCCAAGCGTGGGCGATGCGCTCGTGCTCGGTCATGGCGGCCTCGATGTCATCGAGCATCCGGCACGCCACGGCGAAGTCCTCCACCGTCAGCGCGCTCAAGTCCACATCCACTGTGTCCACGGTGAACGCGAACACCAGGCGCGTGGTGGTGGCGTCGCCGTTTTCGGGTCGCTCGGCGGCGGGGAACCGGGTCACACGCTCACCCTTGAACATCGCGTGCCCGTCCAGCGCGGCGATCAGCCGGTCACGCTGGTCCTCGGGGTAGCCGATGCCCAGGTCCAGGTCGCTGGTCTCCAGGTTCAGGCGCAGCCCGAACGAGCCCACGTCGCGGGAGTCGTGCCCGGTCCAGGTTCGAATGAGCGCGGCAGCTTTCTCACGGACGGCGAGCAGAATGGCGTCGTGGCAGCGACGCTGCTGGTAGAACTGCTCGGCCCGGGTGAACTCCGCAACCGGGAACATGTCCGGATCAGCCCACCGAGCTGCGAAAACAGCATCGAGGTCGAGTTCTGACTCGACGTCGGAATCGATCATCACGACAGATTACCGGGTGGACTCGCGGCACCAACGAGCGACACGGCCCGAGGGCGTCACAACAACTCTGGCCTGCGAAAAACACGGGTGTCAACCTGCGCCACACCCGGTTGCTGGTGTCATGATCGTGTTGCCCGTTATCCCTCTGATCTGACCGACCGAGAGTGGGAGGTGGTGCGTCCGGAGGCCGAGGCGGTGATGGCCTGGAGTGTTTGTGATTGCTTGCGGCGAGTCTTTGGTTACCTGATCGGTGGCTGGTGGGTAGCCTCACGCTCGCACCCTTATCGAGGTGTATCGCCTCGGGTAGTTGCTTGGGGCATCGATGGGGGTCCGATTTGGTGGGAGGGTGCTCGATGGACAGTGACGAGGTACGCACGATCGGCCGTCGCCTGCGCCAGATCCGCAAGTCCCGGGACAAGTCGCTGCAGGTGATCGCCGAGCTGGCCGGGATGAACCGGATGACCTTGCAGCGGATCGAGCGTGGCGAGCGCGCCGTG
>JBOHHD010000176.1:0-1611 GCA_050700515.1 Pseudonocardiaceae bacterium | reverse complement strand
GGGAAGATAAGCGGCGAGCACCTCGCCTTCGGCGCGCTCCCGGGCGGCCAGTTCGTCGCGCCCTGCCCCGGCGAAGGCGTCGGCCGCTTCCCGGCGCTTCTTGGCTTCCTTGCGCAGCACAGCAAGCACCTCCTCATCGGAGAGCTCCCGTGCGGTGGACCCCGCAACCTCCTCGGTGGTGACCGCGGACAGCGCCATCCGCAGGGTTGCCACCGTCATGGTGTTCTGAGCCTTGATCGCCGTGGTGAGGTCGGCCCGCAGCCGATCCTTCAATTCCGCCATGGCGTAGCAGCGTAGGCTGCCCCGACGTGAACCGATGGGGACGTGCCGCCGCAAGCGCCGCCGTGCTCGGTGCCGCCGGGGTGGGATACGCGGCGGGTGTTGAACGACGCCGCTGGACATTGCGTCAGGCCACCTTGCCGGTGCTTCCCTCGGATGCCCGGCCGCTGCGGGTACTGCATGTCTCCGACCTGCACATGACCCCCGGCCAGTCGGCCAAACAAGGCTGGGTGGCCGGCCTGGCCGCCCTGCAGCCCGACCTGGTGGTGAACACCGGCGACAACCTGGCCCACTTGCGTGCCGTGCCCGCGGTGCTGACGGCGCTGCAACCGCTGTTGGCCCTGCCCGGGCTATTCGTCTTCGGCAGCAACGACTACTACGCCCCGCGGCCGAAGAACCCGGCGCGCTACCTGATGCGCCAACGGGGCAAATACATCCGCGGCGCACCGCTGCCGTGGCAGGATCTGCGAGCCGCTCTCGTCGAGCACGGTTGGCTCGATCTGACCAATACCCGGCGTGAGCTGCGGATCGCCGGGTTACGGGTCGCTGCTGCTGGCGTCGACGATCCACACCTGCGCCGGGATCGCTACGACCGAATCGCCGGGGTCGCCGAGCCCGCCGCCGACCTGCGGATCGCCCTGACACATTCCCCCGAACCCCGGGTGCTCGACTCGTTCGCCGGTGACGGTTACGACGTCGTGTTGGCCGGTCACACCCATGGCGGTCAGCTTCGGTTGCCCGGATACGGCGCGATCGTGACCAACTGCGGCCTCGACCGCTCCCGCGCCCGAGGAGTGTCCCGGTGGGGGGTGCACACCTGGCTGCACGTGTCGGCTGGCCTGGGTACCTCCCCCTATGCGCCGGTCCGCTTCGCCTGCCCACCGGAGGCGAGCCTGCTAACCCTGGTTCCCCGGGACAGCTCTCGCGACGTACCAACCGGTGCACGGGCAGCCGTGGGAATCAGCTAAACTTGCCCAGCTACTACGGGGTGTGGCGCAGCTTGGTAGCGCGCTTCGTTCGGGACGAAGAGGCCGTGGGTTCGAATCCCGCCACCCCGACCAGGGAACCAGCAGTCCAGAGAGGGTAGCGCCCACGTGGCGGCTGCCCTCTTGGGCGTTCCGAGTGACTAACCGCGTGACTACGCCAACCAGTCGAGCGCACGCCAGCTATCAAGAACCTGTGGAGGATGGCTGGTCGCAGGGAGCTCATCCGGCAGTCCGGCTCCGGCAGTCCGGCTCCGGCAGTCCGGCTCCGGCAGTCCGGCTCCGGCAGTCCGGCTCCGGCAGTCCGGCTCCGGCAGTCCGGCTCCGGCAGTCCGGCTCCGGCAGTCCG
>JBOHHD010000175.1:0-2494 GCA_050700515.1 Pseudonocardiaceae bacterium | reverse complement strand
CCCTGTGACGATTCTCCGAGCCGTCCGAGGCCAGCGCTCGGCTTGGGGTGAGTTATCCGAGCGGCGGCCACCGGAGCAGGTCATTCCGGAGCGGATGATGAGCTCGATGTGCTGCCGACCCGGCCACTTCCGGGCACCCACCGCCGTTTCATTCCTGGACGGGGTGATTCGAGTTCGGAGACCCTCACTGCGCCCTCGGCCACCCACCATGGACACTCACCACTCGATGACCTGCCGCGTGGCTCCCCTGGTCTCGTCCGCAGGGTGGCAAGGCTTCGGTCATGCAGTACCCCCGGCGGCCACGGGGACCACCGGGGGTACGGGAAATGGGCCAGGTCAGTCCGTCATTCCTACCGGACCCTCGTCGGCTGAGGGAACAACCGGCTCCTCATCGGCCGAAGGAACCACCGGCTCCTCATCAGCGGAGGGCACCACGGGTTCCTCCTCGGCCGACGGAACCACCGAATCAGTTTCCTTGGCCGCATCCGCGTCAATGACGTCGGGACTTCCCATACCTCGTTCTCCCTTCGGACCAGGTAGCGCCGGACATCATGGTACGGAACCAGCCGCGCTCTCGCCTGATGACGCATCTGCCAGACATTGCTCACTGCTGCCGCAGCCAGCGCTGCCCGAGCCGGCGGACATCGGCAAGGTCGGTCCATCCAGTCGTAGCCACCGGGATGGTGTCCACGATGCCCGCCACGGTGTGATCCCCTATCCGCTGACCTTCGAGCACGTGCGCCACAGGGTCACCACGGCGCCAGCGGATGGTGCACTCGGTGCCCCCTCGGGTAAGGAATGCCCAGCCCACCAGTGCTGTCTTCGGCGTCGCTCCACCCCGGCTCATGGTTTGTACCTACCTACGGGCTTCCAGGGCAGCCTGAGCCAGCGTTCTCATCAGGCTGTCCACATACTCAAGAACAAGATTGCCTCGAAGTGAAGCTAGAAACTCATCGTCCATTGCAGTACACCGATTTGCCTTCCGCCTAAGAGTGGCCGTACCGGCAGACGGGGAGCTCAAAGTCGGCACGGCCATCGCTCGGTAGGCACCCGGAAATGAACGTAGTCCTTCACCGAACTCTCAGTTCGTCGATCTTGACATAAAAGGTTCGGGGTGGCCTTACTCATCCTTTAGGCGTCACGCCTGGGCGAACGCCCACTCAGCCCAGTAACCCGAATTCTCGCTGGGTGCTTCACCGATCAGGGCAGCGGTGCGCACGCCCAGCACCTTGGCCAGCTCGGTTGATCGCGACGACGATGGTCATCCCCCCGGTGGTGGTGCTGCCCGGCTACAACCGCATGCTGCACAACCTGCGGTCCTGGTTCGGAGCCGACATGAAGATCGTCGACTATCGGGCGGGTGATCACGTGCCGGCCGACACCGATGTGCTGCGCGTGCCCTACGACTTCCGCCGGTCGGTGCAAGAGGCCGCGGAGGTGGTGGATCGGGCCGTGTCCGAGGCGCAGGGCGCTGCGCGCGGTGTCGTGGTCGTCGCGCATTCGCTGGGCGGATTGGTGGCGCGATACTGGATCGGCCCCTTACGGGGCTGGCGGCACTGCCACGTGTTGATCACCTTGGGTACCCCGCATCGCGGTGCTCCGCGGGCGTTGGACTGGCTGGTCAACGGGGCCGGGTTCGGCCGACTCCGGCACCCTTCGGCCACCCGGATGCTGCGCGGCTGGCCGTCGGTGTACGAGCCACTGCCGCAGTATCCCGCGGGGTGGACCGAGAGTGGCCCGATCGAGCCGGTCGAGCTGCCCGCCTCCTGCATGCGGTCGTTCATGAACCTGCTGACCTCATTGCTGGGTGACGAGCTTCCCAAGCGGGGCAGCCCCGTTCCGGACCGGCCTTGGGTCGGGTTCGATCTGGACGACCGTCCTGCCCGGTGTCGAGATCCCGCTGGGTGCGGACCTGCTGGGTGGCGTCGACGGTCCGGGGTCGTCGGCCATAGTCACGATCACCCCTACCGATCCCTCCAGCGGGCAGGATTCGCTGACCGAGCAGATGGTCATTCGTGGTGGGCGGTGGGAGACCCGGCTGTCGCCGCTGCCGCCCGGGCTGTACGAGGTCAGCGTGGAGGTCAAGGACACATGCCCCGTGTACGACTCGGCACCGCTGGCCGTGGTCGAGCAGGACGAGGAACTAGTGCCTGACGGCGGAGCTGTGCCGTGACCGAGTGGGCGCCGTTTGTAGACGGTCTTCCGGTTTCCCTACTCCCCAGGCAGGTCCCGGCAGAGCGACCCACTGGGCGTCCACCAGAACACCTCTTGAGCACCGTCCGGTGATCAGCCCACCGCCCACCCCGACGCGGGGTCCGGTCGGGCAACAACGGATCCAACCCAGCCCACTCCTCATCAGTCAAATCATATCGAACCCAAAAAAGAGGTTCATTTTTCCTCATTCAAATCCCGACGTCGCCTAAGCGATTCCAGAATTTGCAGCAGTCCGCTCTCGAAGTTTGATCGGAGATCTGCCGAAAGGATACCTCTAAGC
>JBOHHD010000174.1:0-6522 GCA_050700515.1 Pseudonocardiaceae bacterium | reverse complement strand
TGGTAGCGGCCATCCGGTCGGCCGGCGTGGTTGGCCTGGTCGACTACGAGCTGCGGATGAAGGAAACCCGCAGGCGGGTCATCGAGCGTGCGCGTGAGGTCGTGGGCCGACCACGGATGGCGTCGGTCTCGCTGGTCCAGTCCGACCACGCCGACCCCGGCTAACGGCCCCACACCTGGGTGCACGACGCCCGGCTCGGCGGCGGGCGGCTCCTGGGCTACGGGGTGCACGACCTCGATCTTTTGGTGGAGGTATTTCCCGACGTTGACGCCGTGGCCGCCGCCACCGAGGTCGGCGTGCCCGTGCGCAGGGCGGAGGATAGCGAGCTGCGGCCCGTGACTGCCGAGGACGCCTACGCGCTGCTGCTGCGGTTCCGTGGTGGGGGGCTGGGGGTGGTGACCCTCGTAGCCACCGCACGACACGGGCGCGGCGACGTCATCGAGATCCACGGCGATGAGGGGACGGTGCGGCTCGACAGCGATCGGCGGGTCTGGTGGGGTCGCGCCGGTGCGGAGCTCCAGAGCGAGGGTCCGCTCGACGCAAGCTCGACCGAGGCGTTCAAGCGGGTGGCCCGGAACTTCTGGGCGGCGATCCGGAAGGGGGCTGCGCCCGAGCCATCGCTGGAGGAGGGCCTGCGCGTGCAGGCGATCTTCGACGCTGTTCGCACGGCTGACATCGAACGCCGCTGGGTACAGCCCCAGCCCGTCGCCTTGTCCTGACGGCCGTGCGGACCATGAAGTACCTGCTCGCCAACTGGAAGATGCACACCACCGTCGACCAGGCGGTCTCCCTGCTCCAGGCGATACAGGACGGCTTACGGGAGCGGGCCGCTCGAGGGCAGCAGCTGCCCCGCGTCGTCGTCTGCCCTCCGTTTGTGTCGTTGGTGCCCTTGCGGGCGGTAGTCGATGAGAGGTTGGTGTGCCTGGGCGCACAGAACTGCCACTGGGAGAAGGAGGGTCCCCATACCGGGGAGATCTCACCGGTGATGCTCATCGGCCTGGCGCAGTACGTGTTGATCGGGCACAGCGAGCGGCGGGCCGCCTGCGAGTCCGACGAGCAGATCGCCAGAAAGGTGGCGGCGGCCGCTGAGGCGGGCCTCACACCCATCCTCTTCGTCGGTGAAGACCAGCCCGGAGCAGGTGCCCGCTCGCAGACCGAGCACCGGTTGAGGCAAGGGACTTCCCGCGTCGACCTCGGCCAGCAGCCTCTGCTCGTCGTGTACGAGCCGGTCTGGGCCATCGGCGCCGACCGTGCGGCCGACGCCCAGTACGTCCGGGAGATGGTCACGGGTCTCAAGGATTTGTTGCGCCGGCTCGGGGCGAGCGATCCGGAGATCATTTACGGTGGAGCAGTGCAAAAGGAGAACATCGAGCAGTTCGCCGAACTCGACGTGCTCGACGGCGTGGGCGCCACGCGCGCCAGCCTCGATGCCCAAGGTTTCTTGGCGATGATCGACCGAGTGACCGGCTCGAGCTGACCCCAAAGGTGACGCCAGCCCCTGAGCGCCCCTGTTGGCGACAGCGCTCAGTTTTCCCACGCCCGATTGGTGGTGCTGTCAGCTCAGCTCGGCCATGTCCCGGAATTGGCCGGGCAACTGGTCCGTGACATGGTCGAACTGTTCGTCACCGAGTGCCTCGTGCAGCGTGGTGAATACGGCACGGACGCCTTCGCGCCCAGGTGAGCACCCTGCTGGGCCTGCCGTATTCGATGAGCCAGATGCCAGGCCCGTATGGCCGCCTCAAAATTTGGCTCAAGTGTCAAATCCCTAGCGGCCAAAGATCGCTAGATGACCTTACCGTCGATCGATTGCCCCTGGACGGCCACGACGGGTACTGGTGGATGACGGCCCGAGCCGGGCGAAGGCTGGTCACCCGACAGAGCTCCCTGAGCAGTGCGCCGCGGGAGCGGGTCAAGATCTGACTCGGCTTGTAGGTGACCTACCGGATCGAGCTTCTATCCCGAGCCGAAGAGCAGATGGCGGCCCTGTCGGCGCCAGCGCTACCCGCATCGGCCGAGGTGATGGTGATACTCACCCCTGGAACGGGCCGGCGATCGATAAGCGCAACCCGACCGGCGCGGCGCGGACACTGTCCTTCGGGGCTGCGATCATGATCACCTACTGATCCTGGAGTACTACGAATAGCAGGTGGACGTGATCACGGTGCTGTGAAGTCGGTTCAGTGGTGGGCAGGGTGTAACTTCCCGGCCATCCCGCGCGATAGTCCTGGTATGACCCCACTTACCGCTGTTGTGTTGCTGACCTGGGGGTCTGTGGCGCTAGTGTTACGTACCTGCCGGGAGCTGAGTCCCGAGCAGGCTGCCGAGTACCAGCGGGCGCTCACCGCGCTCGGTTAGGCCCCGCTGGGCACGAATGCCACCGGTCAGCGACGAGATGGTTGTGCCGGTCATCCGCGCCCGATGGCAAGGCGGATGACCGGCCTACCTGTATGAGAAGGGGTGGCGACCGAAAAGTACATATGCCTGTGAACAAGTACACCGACTCCTCCTCCCGGTACAGCTACCACCACCCCGCCGCCACGACCCCGATCGCGAGGACGCCGGCCTCTCGATGAGGACGGTCGAGCGGGCGCACTGAGCTCCGGACTCCACCATCCTCCTCCGTGTCGGGCTGTTGGTGTTTATGCCCCGGCGATGCCACGTGCACTGCTGAGGGTGGTGCACGCCTCACCGTCCCAGCAGGCCAGGGCGCTGCTGAGCCACTAACGTGATGCTCGGCGGGGGCCAGTTCTGAGGGGAAACCATGGGCGATTACATCAACATCGACGCTGCCCGCGAAACCGAACCGGTGGTGCCCTCCGCCGACAAAGAGCCCGTCGTACCGTCTGCCGACGCGGTACCCGTGGTGCCCTCGGCGGACGCGGAGCCACCAGTTCCCTCGGCGGACGACACCACGATCTCACTGGAGCCTGATCTGCCCGAGGAATAGCCCCACGCCGACAAGGGCCGACGGCCGCTACTCCCTGCGGGTTCGGCTCCCTGGGTGCTGGCGGGAGCGCCTCCCTCCCTCAGCCCCCAGATTGAGCACCCAAATTGGGTGCTGCCGCACGGACGCACCGGGTGGACCCTGTGCGGATGATCGACGACGGACGCACCCCTCCGCGCGGCCGGCTCACCGGCCCTGAACTGCTGTTGCACCTGTTGTCTGATCACGGCCCTGATGTTGCGCAGCAAGCCGCCGATCACCCCGAGCGGATCGTTGCGCTGCACACCGAGCTACACGCCGACGGTCCCGACCACGAGCACTGAGATCATGCCGGGGTGAGCCCACTGATCATTACGCGCCTGTGGTGTCAATCCAAGGCCACTGATTGGTGGATGCTCGATCACACCAACCCCGAGCAGCTCGCCGCTGGTGGTGCCGTGCTCAGTGGGGAGGGCGCCCGGGATTCTCATCCGGATGCGGAGCGGGTAGCCACATTGGCGTGGGAGATGCTGCGGCGGTGGTACGCGGAGAGGAGCCGGACGTGAGCGGCGACGACCTGGCGGTCACGCCAATGCGATCCACTACTCGCGGATTCGGGTCAGACGTCGCGATCAACTCGACGGACTGATCCACGAATACGCCCAGGTCGCATGGCGTAGATGACCTATTCGACACCCACAGGGCCGCATTCGTGAAGTCGGAAATGAAGCGTCGCGCGAGCTCTCAGCTCGTCATCGACGCAGAGGTGATCGGGGCATTAGTTGGCTTGCGCACGCGTACGACCACTTCCGCCCAGCGGCTACGGGGCGTAGTCGACCGACACGTCCAGAATCATCCTCCGTGGGGACGACGAAGGTGTCGGGGCGCGTGATTAGGCTCTACCCCGTGCTCAAATAAACAAAATGAAGATCAACATACCTGTCTACTCGTGGAATCGGGTCAGAATTCGCTGGCTTATCTCACGTCGTGCGAGTGTGTGCTCGGAATTGACAAATGAATAGTTCTGGTGGCAGAATTTCATTGTCTATAGAAGTGGTCGGCCTGCATGCATTACCGCTAATGGCCGGCTGGATAGACAGATCGTTGCATGGTGGAGGTTCAACAGCGGTGGCTGTGCTCTCCTGAGATCACCAGCACGCTCGTGCTGGACGACCGGGTGGTCCGTGGCCACCAGCCGGGTTGCCTCCTGCGTCACTGCCATCGGGGTCAACGAGCTCTTATGCGGCACACCGGCTGCGCTCTATGCCATGGGGAAGGCACACAGAGGCAGTTGGAGCATGTTGTGACCCGGCCCCAGGGGTATAGTCAACCCCCGTGACAGCGTCGAAGGCAGAGGGCGAACGTGTGGTCCTGGGCCAACGCAGCAACTTCAATCCGATGGTGCCGTTCCACTGGTCCAGGGACGCGCCGCCCGGTCTCAACGAGATCGAATGGGCTGAGGAGCTGGGTGCGAGGTGGGAGGGCGACGAGCTGGTCACCTACGACTACCCGACACTCACCGCCCTCCTCGAGTACTACGAAACGAACGAGTACTTGCCAGACAACGACTGATACGTTCCGTCGCCGTCTCGCTCGTCGTCCCCGCCGACGTGTCTCCTCAGAACACTACCGGCTGCAGCGCGCCCAGTGACCGGCAACTACGCCATCCACAAGCCCTCCGCAGTCCACGTCTAGCTGGCTGGCAACGAACGGACCACGTTGCGCCTCCCCCAACCTCAAACTCTTTGCTGAACACGACCGAGATTTTCACTCCAAGGTCCTCCGCCGCGGCACCTACGGCTCAGTCCGGAATCTCATCAGGACGATACGGCGCTTCATCAACGGCTGGAACAAGCGCTGCCGACCAGGGAGTGACTTCGTCGTGGCCCTGAAGTCGGCAGTACGTTCCCCTTGCCGCCGTCGCGGGCGACTTTGATCGCTCCTTGATGGCCGAGACGAGGCGAGCCCGGGCCATCGGACACACTCCCGGACAAGGGCTTCGTCGAGTCCCGCCAAGTCGGACCTTCCGAGGGCTCGCCACGCACGAAGATCACTCTCTGAACCGCTGTGGTGGTGCGCCGCCAGGGACTCGAACCCCGAACCCGCTGATTCTCAGACCGTTGTTGTGGTTGTTTGTGGATACCACTGACTACCTGCGCATTTCGTAACTTGAAGTGCTTGTTGTCTGTGGTTATGTCGGACTGTCCGGAAGGGTTTAGTGACCGAATAGTGTCCAAACGATCATGCTTGTTTGGGGGTCAACTTGACCGGCGCCGGGTGGCCATTATGAGCTTGGGAACCCTATCGGGCTGTCCTTGTTGTGGCCCTGAGCTGCGGCGGGTGGTGGTCACAGCGAGCCGTTGGTGCCCCCTGTTGACCCCTCGTTGTGGCACACGTGTGGCACGGCTGCCCTGTCGAGCGAGACGTAGAGGTGATCTTGCTCCGAACCGTCGACCTTCCGATTCAAGATCGAAATTATCGATGCTTGCCGGACACTGCGCAGCGCTACTCATTAGCTGGTGCGTTAACGGACGCGAACGCTTGGCGTTACCTGCCGGTTGCCATCAGGACGTAGCGGAACATGGGATAAAGTAAGGTGTCGATCTTGGAGGAAGGCACCCGTGGAGCAAGCGTCGTCACAACGATGCCAGTCTGTGACCGACTGTGATAGCTGCGCGGGCTGGTGGAAGGAGAGCGCTACAACATGAACATGGCCCAGTTCGGCACTGCCGCCGGGTCCGTGGTTGATCCCAAGTTGGTCGAGCTCACCCGGACTGCCCAGGTCGCCGCAACGGCAGCTCTCCCTGCTGCCCGGCTCGCCGAGGTTACCGCGACCATGTTCAACCCCCAGATGGTTAAGATACCGCATCACACTCCACTTATTGTCAATTTCGATTTATCGGCCCGATTTCGTCAATTAGCGAGAACCCTGATTCATCTAATAGGACCTGTAATAACTATTGAAATCCTTGGTATTGCATGGTCCGTGTCTGCACATAGAGGTCCGGAGGCCGAGCAGCACTTTTTTGCCTTGCTTGCAATCATTGGGATTATCCTCGGGATAAATCCATATATCGAAAATTTTGCCAATAAGTTCGATAGATAATCATAATTTATGTAGTGTGCTATCTACGGCATCTTTGTCCCGAACACCGTGGATCACTGTTGAGCAGGTGTTTTGAGGGTGGTCCCCTGTCGTCTACGTCGTGGTTTAGGTCGGTCGGTGCCCCCTGGTGTCAGCGGGTCACGGCCGCGCTGCTGACTTCGTGCTGACTGGCCCGGCCTGCCTTCCTCTTGGAGCGGGGGGTCTTCGTGTCATCCCGCCGACCTGGCGTGAGCCCTACCGCGCCGGGTCAAGGGGGCTGCTGCTCGCGGACCGGTGGATGCGCTGGGTCTGCCCCCTTGACGCGGTGTGGTAGCCCTTGTGGAGGTCGGCGGGATGACACGTTGGCCCCCCGCGGTCCGCAGCATGGCGGATGTGCCCCCATCCTGCTGGCCTGCCCAGCGGCGAGCGTCTGAATTTTCTCTTCTTCTCGCGTCGGCTTCGGCGGCGCACCTGCCGGTAGGGCGGTCCTTGCCTGGCCCGGGGGAGCGGAACC
>JBOHHD010000173.1:0-5771 GCA_050700515.1 Pseudonocardiaceae bacterium | reverse complement strand
GCCGGTGATCCTTCGAGTCCGCGGTCGGGGGGGCACGAACGTCACCGGATCACCGGCCACGAGGCGGACATTTCAGCGCTCACGGGTGGGGATACTTGCGAGCGCGGACCGAATCCGCCGGCTCTGTGAAGTTGGTAGGAAGGTGCGGGGAGCCTCTAGGTGACCCTCAGAGCCCCGCGATCGCCGTTGCAGCTAATGAGGATGGATCGGCCGCATGCCGGGGCTGCGGCGGGGTATCACCGGAGACCAGGTGGTCGTGCGCGACCTTCCACACCGTGCACGGCGCCGGGCGCGGGCGCCAACGACTGGAGCACGCTGGACAGCGTCCGCGTGGATCCGGTGCGTGCGCGGCGAGCAGCGCGCGCCACCCATTGGTCAGTCGGGGCAGCTCAGTACGTGCCAGGGACAGCAGCGACTCCGCATCCGCCCTGCTCGCCAACTCGTCGAGCATGTCAAGCCGTTCCCACACCGCCTGCCGGAGGATCTGGCCCAAGATCTGGTCCATATCGCCATCCTTCCCACCGTCCGGCCCACCACTCTGCCTGCGTTCACTCTGCCTGTGTTACCGCTTTGCGCCACCGCTGTCAGACACACTGTCAGGCACGCTGTCAGGCACTGTCGTCCGGGCTGCCTAGTTGGCAAGTCTCTTGCAGCATGCCCTGGCTTGGTGCCCTCCGGCGAACAGAATGCGGTGAATCAGCCCCTAGTGGGCCTTCGCTGCGCCGAGGGGGCGTGATATGACGGTGAACGGTACGCGGCGATCGGTGGCGCCGATCAGCTCTACTGATGTGCTATTCACCAGCGGCAACGAAGTTGCTTACTCTTCAGTCGTCGGGCCGTACGAACGGCTTAGGGGGCGTTATGAACGTCACTGGCTCGCAAGACCATCCGGTCCCTCCCGGGACATGGGACGAACCGGATATGAAGCGAGCGTTGGTGGGTCGAGACGTGAGTTCGATCTACCGACTGCTGCGGCGAGTAGGTATCTCGCAACGGCAGATTGCCGCCTTGACCGGGCAGTCACAGTCCGAGGTCTCTGAGATCCTCAAGGGCCGTCAGGTCATGGCTTACGACGTGTTGGCGCGGATCTCCGATGGTGTGGGCATCCCGCGGGGGTACATGGGGCTCGCCTACGACAAGGCGACCGCGACGAGCGTTGCCGGGCCACCGGACGACGCGAAGATTGAGGAGGACGAGTCGGTGAAGCGACGCAAGCTCCTCTCGCACGGTGCTGCCATGTTGTTCGGCACCACGGTGTTTCCAGAGGAGGTGGGGGAGTGGTTGCCGGAGGTGGCGCAGACGCCCGCGCCGAGCCACATCGGTATGACGGATGTCAAGCAGGTGGAAGCGGCCACCCGGGCGATGCGTGCCCTGGACTACCAGTTCGGCGGTGGCGCCTGCCGCGATGCGGTCGTGGCTCAGCTGTCCTGGGCGCAGCGCTTGGTATCTGCTTCGAGTCACGAGGTGGTGCGCCAGCGACTGTTCCAGGCGCTGGCCGACCTGCAGAACCTTGCTGGGTGGACGACGTTCGACGTGGGCCTGCTGGACTCGTCACGTAGTCATTTCGCCACCGCCCTTGAGTTCGCCAAGGAATCCGGTGACGCGAGTCTGCTGTCCAACATCATGTACCGGATCGGTCGTATCTACCTGCACATGAGAGCCCCGAACGACGCTCTCAAATGGTTCCAGCTCGGGCAGATCGCGGCGCAGAATTCCGGTTCGGAGCTGGCTGTCGCGGTGCTGTGCGGCAATGAGGCGTGGGCGTACGCGATGATGAACAACCCGGAGCAGGCCAGGAAGCTGCTCGACAGATCTCGGGCCGAGCTGGCCAGGGCGAATCTCGACGAAGCGCCCGGTTGGGCCAAGTTCTACAACCAGACCGACATGCACGCCATGACCGGGACCATCTACACCGAGCTCTCGGCGGTGGATGCAACCCATGCCGATCTCGCAATTCCCGCGCTGCTGGAGGCCTTGACCGGGTACACCGATTCGATGGGTCGAAGTCGCGCGTTCACCCTCACCGCACTGGCCACCAATCATCTGCGCCAAGGCGATGTCGACCAAGGCGTCCGAATCGGCCGGGAGGCCCTGCTGCTGGCCAGGGGAGTGCAGTCGACTCGGGTGACCGACCGGCTCGAACCACTGGAAATTACTGCGGGATTGCGGTCGGTCAACCCCGATGCCCGCGACTTGTCCCATCTGATCCGGGAATACCGTGGCCAGGAACGCCCTGTTTGAGATGCGGTCGGGATTGGTGCTCCCGGCCGCACCTCGATATGAAGGGCTCGTGAACGCTCTGGCGGTGGTCTGTGCAGAACTCGGGCTGGACCCGGCGGGGGCGCGGTTGCTCCGCGACGTGAACAACGCGGTGTTCCGGCTGGCCGACGACCCGGTGGTGGTCCGGCTGGTCACCTTGCTCTCCTACGTCCGCAGGGCTGAGCTGGCGGTCGCGGCCGCGACAGTGTTCGCTGATCACGGCGTCCCGGCGATCCGGTTGTTGCCCGGGATCGCGCAACCGGTGCGGGTCGGCGAGCACGTCGCCACCGTGTGGCAGGCGGTGACGCCGACCCGTCCCCGGCCCGGCGGCGCGGACCTGGCTCGGTTGCTGCGCGCGGTGCACGCGCTGGTGCCACCGCAGCCAGGACTGCCGGAATGGGACCCGCTCACCGATTTCGACAACCGGGTTCGGCACACCACGTCAATGGCTCCGGGTGACCGCGATTTCCTCCTTCGGCGCAGTGCCGAGTTGGCCGGCGCGGTGAACGAGTTGCGGTTCGCCTTGCCCGCCGCCGTGCTGCACGGTGATGCGCATCTGGGCAATGTCATTCCCACCTCGGAAGGTCCGATACTGTGCGATTTCGACTCCTGCAGCGTCGGACCGCCAGAGTGGGACTTGACTCCCGTCGCGGTGGCCGATGTCCGATTTCGTCGGCCTCCTGCGCATCAGCGTGATTTCATCGAGGCGTATGGCTTCGATGTGCGGAACGGGGAGGGTTTCGAGGTGCTGCACGGCATCCGGGACCTGAAGCTGATCGCCGGGGTCTTCCCCCGGCCGGGATCCCTCCCGGCCGTGCAGGCGGAGTTCGACCGCAGGATGGCCAGCCTGCGGGCCGGTCGGCGCTCCGAGCAATGGTGGACCGTACGGCGCTGAAGTCACCGTGGTGATCACCACTGTCACGGCCCGCGGCGATCAGTCAGCGCCATAGGGGTGCGGAAGGGGTGCGCGGCCGGATCGGTGCGGCTACTGTCGGGTGCAGTTTACGCACGAGGGGAGCCCGGTGGACGTGGGTGCGGACACCGTGAGGAGAGCCGTTCGCCTTGCCGACACTTTTGCCCCTCGGGCAGCCAGAGCAGGACGGGAAGAATCGACCAGCAGCGATTCCGACCCTCCGTCGTGGGAGATCTCGCACGCCCGATCGCTGCGCGGGCTTCCGCTGGAACTGCTGAGCACCGCCCAGCCGATTGACCGGGTGCCACTGCACCTGGACGCGGCGGAGACCCGAACGTTGCTGACCACCCTGCTGACCGGCTCGCAGGCCGCTTCGACCCGGTTGGCCGAGAACGCCAGAGCTCATCTGAGCCGCCGGGCAGACGGCTGGTCGCCGGACCGCCCGCAGGATGTCGTGGCGGCGCTGCACCGGATCCTGACCAGGTCGCGATTTCTCAAGGGCTCGCGCTCCTGCTTTCCGTTGAAGGCCGCGATGGCGCAGATCACCCCCTTTGTCGAGGCTCGGCAGCCGGTCACGATCCTGGTCAGCGGCTTTCCGTTCAAGCAGCACGACAATGGGCTCAAGGCCGCCGGCCCTTGGCCCGACCTGGCTGAACTCGGCGCGCTGCTGCGCCTGGGGGAGCTCCACCGGGCTTTCGCCCTGCTGTACCCGCCCGGTCTGCACGTGGTGGTGCTCACCGACGGTGGCTACTCCCGGCCGCGTGCCTCCGTGGAGATGACGCGCTACCGCAGGCAGTTGCAGCGCTACGCGATGCTGGCCGGGCTCGGTGGCTGCGTGTTCTTCCATGACCAGTCCCGCTTCGTGGCCCGCCAACTCGGTCGGTGGGGATGGGAACAGCGGGAATGCCAACGCCGCCGCTTCCGTGAGGTGATCTCGATACTCGCTTCGGCTCCGTGTTCCCTGGAGGGTGCCGGACCGGCCGATCGACGGCTGGCCGAAGCGTTTCCGGCGGAGTTCCTCGCGGGCGTGCCGTCCTTCCAGGACATCCTGTCCTCGCTGGTGTACTCGGTGCCGGTGCCGGTGCCCGCGCAGGTCGATCCGCAACGGTGGGCGTGCGAGGTGCTCGCCCGGCTCGACGAGTGCTCCGACCCTGCGCTGTCGCCGGAGCTCGTCTCGGCCCGCCGGCAGGTGCTCGCCGCGGCCTGGAGGGACACGGTGAACTACCTCGCGGCATCGCTGGCCGACGTCGCCTCCGGCGTTGCCCAGCGGTACCCGCCGCACGTGCGGCTGGCCACCGTCGCCTCCCGGCAGGGTTGCAGCGGGTTCTCCTACCTGGGTGGTTCCGCGCTGTTACCGTGGCACGGCACGGGTTGCCTGGACGGCCGGGGACTGTTGTGCGCCGAGTTCCTGGTCAGCCTGCGCCACCGCGGCTACCTGCCCGTCTACTCCGACCACCTCTGTCCCGAGCAGCCACTGCTGATGGTGCCCTTCGCCCGCACGGTGCATTCCAAGGGTCGCCGTCAACTCGACCCCGACCTCCTGCACACCGCACGCCTGCGTCCCCGTTGATCCGGGGCGCCAGAGGTTGGAGTAACGCTGAGAGATGGAGAGGCGATGTAGCTCCTATGAGCCGGATTCACTAGGGCGGTGGGCGTTGGCACGGCACTCGGGTGAGGTCCTCGGTCGACCTACAGGCTCGTCACGAATTTCCTTGGGCGTGCCGCGCCGCGGTCGCACCGCGCGACGGGAAGCCGATTTCCTGGACGCCTTGGTCGATGCTCAGCTGGAGTTCGTTCGCCGCCTGCCGGTGCACGTGCGAGCCAGGCCCGCCGAGGCCCTCGCGGTGCTCGTGATGCTCGCGCAGGATCACCGGCACTACGCGCAGGGCTGGATCAGCCGTCGCGCGCTACGCCGCCGTGCTGTGCAGGCGGTGAGCGATCTGGACAGGTTGCGAGAGACCATGACCGGGGGGCGGCTGTGATGAACTGGATCGACTGACCACGCGCGCGCCGGACCTCTTCAGGCATCAACTCGCGGGCGGGGGCGTCCCCGCGAGCACTGAGGCGAGGCCGATCACAACACCCATCACGGCGAGTTCGACCGTCAGCCAGCCGGTGAGCCTCACCGCCCGGCGGGCAGCCACCGCAGGCAGCAGCCGGGCCCGTGCGCGGGCACCCAGCAGGCCCAACGTGACCACCCCGACGCTCTTGCCGAGCAGTATCCAGCCGTACGGCGTGTCCAGCAGCTCGGTCACGGACGGCAGTCCCGTGGACGACAAGCCCCCGGACGACAAGCCCTCGGACGACAAGCCCCCGGACGACAAGCGCAGCGCCACGTTGAGTGGTCCCGTCGCCGCGATCGCGACCAGGCACGCGGTGGCCAGCCGGGAGTAACGCGGCAAGGTGGTGGCCAGCAGCTCGCGGCGAGGGGAGGCCAGCCAGGCGACCGCGCCGAGCCCGCCGACCCAGGCGGCCGCCGCGGCGACGTGCACCGCCACCGCGACCACGGCCAGTTCATGGCCGGGTGAGGTCGCCGCGTGACCGGTCACCGGCAGGGCCAGCACCCCCAGCACGGCAGGCACCGCGGGCAATCCCGCGG
>JBOHHD010000172.1:0-3901 GCA_050700515.1 Pseudonocardiaceae bacterium | reverse complement strand
GTAAACATTCACCGGCTGCGCGGTTTGTGTTGAGGATCGCGCTGGCATAGCTGTCTGTGACTGTTGGTGCTCGTGTGGTTGGTGGGCTTCGGCGTGTCGGTGCTGCCGGATTGGGGTGGATGCGGTGTGATCATCTGGTGCCTGTCCCGGAGGAGCTATCCCGCGATGAGTTGATCGCACTCGTTCGGACGCAGGCTGACCAGATCGTCGCTCGGGATGAGCGGATCGCCGCGCAGGATGGGCAGATTACGACGCTGGCGACGCAGGTCGCGGGGTTGATGGAGGCCAACGAAGCGTTGGTGGCGAGGCTGGCCAAGGTGGAGCATCTGTTGTCCCGGAACTCGGGCAATAGCTCGTCGCCTCCGTCCAAGGACGACGATCCGGGCAAGACACCGCCGGCGGAGAAGAAGCGGCGCCGCAATGGGCCGAAGCGGCCCAAGGGCAAGCAGCCGGGGACGCCGGGGACGAACCTGGCCTGGACCGATGATCCTGATGATCGCAAGGACCGGTTTCCTGAGGGCCGCTGCGAGTGCGGACACGACCTGGCTGGGGCGCTGGATCTGGGGATCGTGGACCGCTACCAGCAGCACGAGATCCCGCAGATCAGCGTGGGCGTCACCCAGTATGACCAGCATGTGGTGCGCTGCGGCTGCGGTCGGGTGCACACCGCGGCTCGCCCGGAGGGCGCCCGCCGTGGGCCGGTCGGGTACGGCCCCAACCTGCAAAGCTTCGCTGTGTACTTGATGGTGGTGCACTTCATTCCCGCGAAGCGGTGCGTCGAGTTGCTGGAGTCGATGACCGGCGCCGTGCCCAGCGTGGGGTTCGTGCACGGCATGCTCAAGCGCGCCGCCGGGCTGTTGGTCGAGGTGGACAAGCGGATCCGCGCCCTGATCACCGTGGCCTATGCGGTGTGCTGCGATGAGACCCCGCTGCGAGTCGGGCCGCGCAAACCCAAGCCGGGCCGGAAGAAAGCCGAGAAGTACCTGCTGGTGGCCTGCACCGAGTTGTACACGCATTACCTGCTCGGCGATCGCGACCTGGACACCTTCAAGGCCTGCGTGCTCAAGGATCTGACCGAGTCGGTGGTCGTGCACGACCGCTACCAGAACTACGACTCCGTGGTGTTCGGCGAGCTGACTCACCAACTGTGCTGTGCCCATCTCTGTCGTGATCTTGATGGCGCGGGCGAGGTCTACCCCGACGCGCACTGGCCGACCCAGATCGCCGACGCGCTGCGCGGCCTCATCCACGAGGCCAACCTCGCCCGCGAAGCCGGCTGCGACGCCATCGAGGCTGGGGTCCGAGACAAGCTGATCAAAGAGTTCACCGACGGTGTGCTGGTCGGGCTGTCCGACACCACCAGCCACGGGAACCGGCCCGGCGAGCGCAAAGCCCGGCTACTACTGGAAGTGCTGCGCGACCGTCAAGCCGACGTGCTCCGCTTCGCCCACGACCTGGGCGTGCCACCCACCTCCAACCAGGCCGAACGCGACCTGCGGCCCAGCAAGATCCAGCAGAACATCTCCGGGCGCCTGACCAGCGAGAAACGAACCGAGGACCGCTACCGAATCCGCGGCTACCTCTCGACCGCCGCCAAGCACGGCAACAACATGATGAACGTCCCGCACGACGCGATCGTGGGCCGGCCATGGATGCCGCCCGACCCAGCACCCGCCTAACCACCACACCCGACGTGATCACCCGACCAACAGCAAGACCATCGGGCACTACGCAATGTCACAACCGGCGACCGTCAGCGCGCACCCGCTGAATGTTTGCAACCAGATTCGTAATAATGCGGTAGCGCATGCTTGCTCGATCACCGGTGGCGGTCTCAGTCCCGACGAGTGGGATCGTTATCTCCCGGACCTGCCCTACCAAAAGACCTGCCCGCCCGACGATGACTAACTCCAGTCGACAACCATTTATTTAGACTGCCATTTATTCATTTAACAGTGAAAAGATAAATCCTTTTGGTGATCAACAAGGAGATGCTGTGGCCCGGGTATTCATCAGTTATGCCCATGATGACCTGAACTGGGCTCGTGACGTGCACCAGTGGTTGAAGCAGGCCGGTCACGATGTGTTCCTGGAGCAGGACCCGCGCAATGGGATCGCGATCGGTGAGACCTGGCGGCAGCTGCTGCACGAGCGGTTGCGGCAGGCCGACGCGGTGGTCTGCGTGATCACTTCGTCCTCGGTGGGGTCAACTTGGTGCACCGCCGAGCTCGTGACGGCCCAGCAGCGGGGAACCCGGTTGCTGCCGCTACGCGCTGAGCCGAATCTTGAACATCCGCTCCTGGCTGGCGTCCGGTATACCGACCTGACCAAGGATCCCGCCGCGGCCCGGGCTGCGCTGATCGCGGCGCTGCGCCGGATCGACGCCGCCGGAGGAGCGGGCTGGCCGGATGACCGTTCCCCGTTTCCGGGGCTGCGCCCGTTCGAGACCGACCAGCACCGGGTGTACTTCGGCCGTGCCGACGACATTAAAGCGCTGGCCGAGCTGGTGCGCTCCGCGGCTGGAGAAACCGCACTGCTGGTGGTGGGACCGTCGGGGTGCGGAAAGTCGTCGCTGGTCCGGGCCGGACTGCTGCCGGTGATAGCGGCCGAGCCGGGCTGGCAGACCCTGCCACCGATCATGCCCGGGACCGATCCGGTCGCCGCGCTGGCCCAGGAGTTGGTCACCGTGGCCCGGCGAATCGGTCTGGACTGGACCGTGCAGCAGGTCCGTCGCCGGCTCGACGCGGGTGGGCTCACCCCGCTGGCCGATGAGCTGCTGCTGGCTGACCCGAGCGATCCCCAGCAGCGGCTGCTGATCGTGGTCGATCAGTTCGAGGAGCTGCTCACCCAAACCGCGCCGGCCGAGCGGGCCCGGTTCGCTGACCTGCTCCACCCGACAACCACCGGCCCGACGCGGGTAGTGGGCACCCTGCGCCCGGAGTTCCTGGACAAACTGCTCGCCGACCCCACCTTGGCCGCCTTGCCCCTGGACATCTCACCCCTGCGGCCGCTGCCTAGCGAGGCACTACGTCTGGTGATCGAAGGACCGGCCCGGCTCGCCGGCATCAGGATAACCGAGGACCTGGTGGACCGGCTGGTCACCGATACCGGTCATGGAGAAGCCCTGCCGCTGCTGGCGTTCACCCTGGCCGAGCTCGCCGACGGCATCGGCCGTCACGGCCAACTGTCTGCCGCCCACTACGACCACCTTGGCGGCGTACAGGGGGCACTGACCAGGCAAGCCGACGCGGCACTGGCCGAAGCCCTCACCCACGGGGACCGGCGCCGCGAGCAGGTGATCGCCGGGCTGCTGCGGCTGGTCACCGTCGACGAGCAGGGGCGTCCTATCCGCCGGTTGATTCGCCAGGCCGAGTTGCCCGACCCGGTGGTCACCGACCGGGGTGCCTTCATCGCGCGGCGGCTGCTGACCACCGACACCGACAGCGAGACCGTGATGATCAGCATTGCGCATGAAGCGTTCCTATCCGCCTGGCCCCCCTTGCACGAGGCGATCGCGGGGAACGTGTCCGCGCTGCGGGCCCGCGGCGCGATCGAGCACGCCGCCGCCGAATGGGATACCGACCGCCCGCCGTCCCGACTCTGGGCAGGCGGCCAGCTCGCCGCCGCCATGGCCGATACCGGCGTCCGGATCCGCCCGGCTAGCCGGGCCCGACCAGAACGGGAAGGCCCCTCCCGGTGGCTGTCCCCGCGACCCCGAGTGTTGGTCAGCGACCGGATCGACCTCAGCGCACCCGCCCGTGACTTCCTCCATGCCGGCAACCGTCGGGAACGCTTCCGCCGCGGACGCACCACCACCATCTTGTCGGTGTTGCTTGTCCTCACTCTGGCCACGTCAGGCATCGCGATGGGCCTCCGACTCCTCACGCAGGAACGACAGCAG
>JBOHHD010000171.1:0-7483 GCA_050700515.1 Pseudonocardiaceae bacterium | reverse complement strand
GCTTGGCGCCTTTCGTGGACGCTGACGACGTTCCTTTATCGTCAAGGATATTGGCAGAAGCTAACCGAGATACAGCACTGTGGTCTGGCCGCCAGCGCTCGACTCAACGATCGTGCGGCGGAGGCTGAGAGTCACCTGATCCTGAGCAGTGCATACACGCGATTAGGAATTTACGCCGATGCGTTTATGCATGCCCAGAAGGCATTAAAATTGTATCTAGAAATAGGCGATCGCACCGGCGAAGCAAACGTGTACTTAGCGTTTGGTTTGATTAGTGAACGCCAAGGAGATTTTTCAAAAGCACTTACACACACTTCGCGGGCACTCGATCTCTTTCGTTCTGTAGCGAACCATGCGGGTGAGTTACGTGCCCTCAACTCACTGGGTTGGAACCTTGCTCGTACCGGATCTTATGAGGAAGCCCTCAAGCATTGTTATGAAGTCTTTGACACACAACAGGAGTCGGAAGATCGACACAGTGAAGCGCATATACTTGACACCATAGGCTATTGCCATCATCATCTTGGTAAATATCGCGAAGCGGTCAAATACTACAGTTTAGCTATTGATCAATACGGTAATATTGGCGATTGGTACAATACAGCTGGAACGCTAGGTCATCTTGGTGACATGCACTCCGAAGAAGGAGATGAGCATGCGGCATGTCATTCATGGATACAAGCGCGTACCATCCTTGAGAAGCTCAAACATCCCGACCTCAAGAAAATTCAAAAAAAATTAAACGAGCGCACCCAGAGCGGGATTGAGTGAATTTCTCCAGCGGCACCGGCACGATCCAGCGCTATCTTCAACTACGAATATCGGTCGCGCGCGGTCGTCGCGTAAAACCTATGTACGGCCTCCGTCCGCACGACCGGTGGCAGCCTCGGACCTGATGCAACACACCATAGGCCATGACAACCTAACGACTTGCGGAACCGGCATAATCAAGCGTGCCCGAACAACGTGCTCTACACTCGATTATGCTTTCTACTCGTTGGCTATTCAACTCGGAAGAGGAGACCGTGGAAACCATTTCGTGGGATCATGTTCACGTACTTGCCGATGAGCTGTCGAAAATAGTTATGGAAGGTCGGTGTCGACCAAATCTTATTGTCGCTGTTGCTCGAGGAGGGTTTGTTCCCGCTCGGCTACTATCCAATGGAACTGGAGTGAAGAGACTGTCGAGCATCGGAATCGCCTATATTGACGCCAATCGATCTCAACGAGAAGTATACACTGTTCCACATCCAATCGATGAAGACAGCAGGATTCTTCTGGTCGAAGATGTCCTGGAGTCTGGACGCAGTCTCGTTGAAGCTCGCAACATTTTGGTTTTGCAGGGTGCCAGAGTATGGACGGCCGCCTTCTATTATCGTCCTGACTCGACAATCGTCCCCGATTTCTCTCTAGGGATCTTGGATTCACTTCCGAAATTTCCCTGGGAGTAGCCTAATAGATTTAACCGATCACGATTTCCCTAGCAGTCGACCGCACAGCCACTTGACGAGTTAGGACCATCGCGCACACTTTTACCATGCTCCTGGGAAACAAACTGCACTTACCGAGAAGGTCCTGCTCAGTAACTCCGTGATTTGCCTGAAGGTAAGGCACCTCGAACGGGTTAACGCTGGTCCAGGCTGGCTCGGGTGGCGAGTTGTTGAAGCTGCTCGTTGTCCGGTGCCCGGGTCAGCAGTTCCCGCAGCATTTCACGGGGCCTGATATCGCGATAGAGCGCCGTGGGCAGGAGAGCTTCCGCTCTCAGGTAGGCACGTACCGGCTCGTCGACCGGCCCTCCAGCAAGGGTTAGCGCTCGCCCGGCGACTCTCCAGTAAAACGCTTGATTGTTCCGGAAAGGATCGCGCTCCGGGTGAACCGTGCGCAGGAAGCGGGCGGCGTCATCGACGTCGCCGAGTTCCAGCGCGGCGCTGATCCGCTTGAAACTGACCCACGTCGGACCGCATTCAAACCCGAGCGGGTCCGCCTCACCGACCTCGCCGAACCGATTCGCGATCTCCGCAGCTTCCGCCAGCGGCGCCGTCGGATCATCACCCCTGACGGCGATGAGCATGGCCCGGGTCGCGGCCAGCGTGGCGCACGCCAGCCCCGCCGTCTCTCGGGTGATTGGCGGCAGCGCAGTATTGTCAATCACAGTGTGCGCCAAAGCGAAGGCGCCACCGAGGGTCAGCGTCCGGGAAAGCCCGAAGGCGGCCGAGGCGAGCGAGGTGGCCTCGTTGTGTTCCCGGGCGAGGTCTCGGGCCAGGAACATGGCCTGGCGCAGCAGATCGTTGGGCGCCACTGCGTAGCCCAGCCAGTTGAGCGTGACCTGCACGTGTAGCAGTACGCCCAGTGGCAGCAGCGCATCGAGATCGCGGCCGGCGGCCAGGGTGGTGTGCAGATCCCGGATCAGCTCCGGCAACACCCGGCCCACCTCCGGGAACCGGCACTGCCGGTTCAGCTTGTGCACGCTGACGACGCGCTGCCGCAGCACTGGCGCGGCAAGCACCGCACCGCCGGGATAACCGGCCTGCGCCGCGTGCAGCGCGTTGCGCACGGCCTCGGTGGCGCTGTCGGTGTGGCCGTTGCCCGGAGCCGGCAACTCCAGCCGCAGCAGCTCCGAAAGCGGAATACCCAGCGCATCGGCCACCCCACGCCAATGCGAGAGCCGCTCCAGCGGAGCCAACCCCCGCTCCACCAGGGACAGAAACCCCCCACTGATCCCGGCCAGCCCCGCGACCACCTCCAACGTCAAACCCCGCTTGAACCGGATCTTGCGCAACAGCGCCCCCACGGACTTCGCCTCACCAGGATCCATTACCCGGCCCTCCCTCCCTGGTCACAGTTACCCATAGCTGGCAGCGTGCCACCCGACATGGACACCAGCCAACTATCACGGCCGTGGCGTGCTCGATAACAACTCAATGATCTTCCAGTGTGGACTGATGGTGAATTGAGTGCTGTTTCGGGCGGGTTGCGCTCAGATCAGTTCGATCCGCTGGCCCGCTAGGGTCACCGTGAATCGCCAGCGCTCAACGCCGGGCCTGCCGTGGGCTATCCACCACTGACGGGCGGTGGCGACCTCATCCCACAGCCGCCGGGGCCCGTGCTGATACACCGGGAACTCGTCCTCGCTGGCATCCGGGGTGGCGTGGGTCAGCTTGGCCCACGACCGCGACTGGAAATCCAGTAGCCAAAACACCCCCACCCCGTCCTGTTTTTCGTCGCGGGGCCAGTACCGCCACTGGCACCGCGGCACGCGCTGCCCGATCGCGAACCGGGCGCCCTGATTGCCGGTGCTGACCCAGGACGGGTGCAGCTCGGTCAGCTGGGCCTCGGCCCGGTCCTCGTCATCACCGACGACGTCGCCCACCGGGCCACGCCGCACCCGCTGCTCGCGTAGCCACATGAATGACGACTCGTCGACGATGCCACCAACCGCGATGCCCTGCTCGTCGACCGTCAAGGCCACCAGTATCCCGGTGTAGTCGTTCGCCCACGGCAGCAAGATCCGTCCCCCGGGCCGGGTCTGGGCCACCCACGAGTAGGGGATCTGCTGCACGGCAGCGGTGGCAATGACCCGGTCGTACGGAGCGCCGGGGGCGTGACCGAGGGCCCCGTCCCCGATGACCATGCAGATCTTGCCGTAGCCGGTGTCGGACAGCGCCCGACCCGCCTGGGCCGCCACGTCGGGATCAATCTCGATGCTGGTCACCTGCTCGGCACCAAGCCGGTGGGCAAGCAACGCGGCGTTATAGCCGGTGCCGGTGCCGATCTCCAGCACGCGGTGCCCCTCGTGTGCGTCCAGCGCGGCCAGCATGATCGCCACGATGTCCGGCGCCGACGCCGAGCTGGTCTGCGCCGCTCCGGCCAGACCGGGGCCGCTGGGATGCCCGTCATCGATCTGGGTGACCACGGCGTCGTCGTGGGTGTAGGTCAGCTCCAGCCACCGGTCCGGATCGTCGCCCTGGTGCAGCGGCAGCAACGTCGGCCCGGGGCCGGGGTTCTCGATCCAGATCGTGTCCGGGACGAACCGGTGCCGGGGCACCGTGGCCAATGACGGCCACCACGGCGCCACGGCCGCCTCCCAGTGGACCAGATCATCCATCGCCCGCAGCCGCGCCACCATCCGCGCCCGCAGCACAGCGGGCTCAGCGCGAG
This sequence comes from Pseudonocardiaceae bacterium, assembly GCA_050700515.1. Lineage (GTDB taxonomy): Bacteria > Actinomycetota > Actinomycetes > Mycobacteriales > Pseudonocardiaceae. The sequence goes on along the minus strand of JBOHHD010000171.1, from coordinate 3,325 downwards.
GCTTGGTCACCGGTCGTGCTTGTTGGGCTCGGCACGATCCGGGATCGGGCGATTCCGGTGTGCGTCGCGGGTGCTGTCTTCCTTACCGTGCTTGCCACCGCTGTCGTCACCCTTACCCTTGTTGCCGCTCTTGTCATCGTCCTTGTCCTTGTCCCTGCCCATCGCCTTGTCCTCCTCGGGTGGAGTATCGGAAGGTCGACCGGTTGCCGGATGATCCCTGGGAGTAGCTACCGAACAGCCGGTGAGATGCGCGTCGCAGAGCGTGCCCGATCAAGTACGAGATACTTTACTGGAGACAAAGACCCTCGAACGGGTTAACGCTGATCCAAACTGGCCCGGCTGGCGAGCTGCCGCAGTTCCACGTTGTCCGGCGCTCGGGTCAGCAATTCGCGCAGCATCTCCCGGTGCCTGACATCGCGGTAGAGCCTCACCGGCAGGAGAGCTTCCGCCCTCAGATAGGCGCGTGCCGCCTCGTCCACCGGTCCTCCGGCGAGTGTGAGTCCCCGCCCGGCGACCCTCCAGTAAAACGCCTGGGTGTCCCGGAAGGGATCGCGCTCGGGGACAACCGTGCTCAGCAATCGAATGGCATCGTCGACGTCGCCGAGTTCCAGCGCCGCTTTGATCCGCCGGAACCCGATGAATGTGGGCCCGTAGCCGAACCCGAGCGGATCGGCTTGACCGAGCTCGCCGAACCGATCCGCGATCTCCGCAGCTTGGGTGAGCGGCGCCGTTGGATCACCACCCCGGATCGCGATGAGCATGGCCTGGGGCGCGGCCAGCATGGCGCACATCAGACCTGCTGTCTGGCTCGTGACCGGTGGCAGGGCGGTCTTGTCGAGCACGGTCTGCGCCAGGGTGAAGGAACCACCGGTGGTCAGCGTGTAAGCAAGCCCGAAGGCGGCCGAGGCGAGCGAGGTCGCCGCGCCGTGCTCCTGGGCGAGGTCTTGAGTCAGGAACATGGCCCCGAGCTGCACATCAATGGGGGCCACCGCATAGCCCAGCCAGTTATGCGTGACTTGCACGTGCAGCAGGACACCCAGCGGTAGCAGGGTGTCCAGGTCGCGTCCGAGGGCCACAGTGGTGTGCAGGTCCCGGATCAGCTCCGGCAATATCCGGCCCACCTCACGGAACTGGCATTGCCGGATCAGCTTGTGTGCCTTGGCCACTCGCTGTTGTAGCACCGGCACCGGAGCGGGCTCTCCACCGGGATAGCCGGCCAGCGCCGCGTTCAGCGCCTCGCGCACGGCCTCGGTGGCGCCGTCGGTGTGGCCGTTGCCCGGAATGGGCACGTCCAGCCGCAGCAGGTCCGAGAGCGGGACACCCAGCGCATCGGCCACCCCACGCCAGTGCGAGAGCCGCTCCAGCGGAGCCAACCCTCGCTCCACCAGGGACAAGAATCCCCCACTGATCCCCGCCAGCCCCGCGACCACTTCCAACGTCAAACCCCGCTTGAACCGGATCTTACGCAACAACGCCCCCACGGACTTCGCCTCATTGGGATCCATCACCCGGCCCTCCCTCCCTGATCGCGATTACCCATAGCTGGCAGCGTGCCACCCGGAGTGGACAATGGCCAACTATCACGGCCATGGTGCGCCCGATGACAGATCAATGATCTTCCAGTGTGGACTGATCGTGAATTGAATGATGTTTCCGGCCCGCGCTCAGACCAGTTCAATCCGCTGGCCCTCACCGGTCACCGTGAATCGCCGGCACTCAACGCCGGGCCTGTCGTGCCTCGGCCCGGTCATCATCGTCGCCGACCTCAACCAAGGTCGGTGAGATGCGCGGCAGAGCGTGCCTGATCAGGTACGAGATATTTTATCCGGAGACAAAGACCCTCGAACGGGTTAACGCTGATCCAAACTGGCCCGGCTGGCGAGCTGCCGCAGGTCTTCGTTGCCCGGGGCCCGGGTCAGCAGTTCACGCAGGACTTCGCGGGTGATCAGGTTACGGTAGAGCGTCACCGGCAGGAAAGCTTCCGCTCTCAGGTGCGCACGCACCGCTTCGTCCACCGGCCCGTCCGCCAGCGCCAGCGCTCGTCCGGTATTCGTCCAGTAAAAAGCCTGACCGGTCCGGAAAGGAGCCCGCTCCGGGTGGACGGTGTGCACCGACCGGACGGCGTCGTCGACGTCACCGAGTTCCAGTGCCGCTCTGATCCGCCAGAAACCGACGGTCGTCGGTCCGAAACCGAATCCGTAGGGGTCGGCCGCCCCGATCTCACCGAACCGGTCCGCGATCTCGGCGGCCTCGGCGAGTGGCGCTGTCGGGACGCTGCCCTGGACGGCAAGGAGTTGGGCCTGGGGCGCGGCCAAGGTGGCGCACACCAGACCTGCGGTGTCCCCGGTGACCGGGGGCAGCGGGGTCTCATTGATCACGGTTTGGGCCAGCTCAAGGGAACCATCGACCACCAGCGTCCCGGCAAGGCCGTAAGCGGCCGAGACCAGCGACGGGGCCTCGTTGTGCTCCTGGGCGAGGCGTCGCGCCAGAAACATGGCTTGTCGCTGCAAGTCCGTGGGCGCCGCCGCGCCGCTCAGCCAGGGGCCGGTGATGCACACATGCAGCAGCACGGCCAGCGGCAGCAGCGTCGCGAGCCCACGACCAGCGGCCAGGGTGGTGTGCAGATCACTGATCAGCCCCGGCAACGCCTGGCCCACGTCCTGGAACCGGCATTGCCGATCAAGGTTGTGCACCCTGGCTACGCGTTGCTGGAGGACCGGTACGGGAAGTACCTCACCACCGGGATGGTCGATGGCCACTCCGGCCAGCGCGTTGCGGATGGCCTCGATGGCACTGTCGGTGTGCCCGTTGCCCGGGGCAGGCACCTCCAGCCGCATCAGGTCCGAGAGCGGCACCCCCAGCGCGTGGGCTACCCCACGCCAGTGCGAGAGCCGGTCGAGAACAGCCTCACCCCGCTCCACCCGGGACCAGAACCCGGCACTGAGGCCGGCCCGTCCGGCGACCACCTCCACCGTCAGATCCTGCCTGGACCGGATCTTGCGCAGCAGCGCCCCCACGGTCTTCGGCTCCACGGTGCCTGCCTCCTCACTTCACAAGTGGGTGCGTCGCCCAGTGCCGCGAGTGTAGGCGCGGTGCGCGGTACATGACGCGATCCGGTTCAGCTGGAGCTACAGGTGATCACGACAGTCTGCTGCCGCGCGGCTCGGGGCCGCACGTCGCTGTGCAGGTTGAAGCCCTCCGTTCAAAGGGCGCGATGGCGACCGCCGCGTTTGCGGGGTGAGGGAGCCGGTGGGGGTGGCGGGGGCGGGGGTGGCGGGGGTGGCGGAGAGGGCGGGTCGTCGGGAGAGGGGGGAGGGGGCGGATC
>JBOHHD010000170.1:0-5231 GCA_050700515.1 Pseudonocardiaceae bacterium | reverse complement strand
GGCGGTTCGGCCACCTCCTGCTGGTGGTGGCCGCGCTGTCGGTGCTGTTGTTCGCCTGGTTGCGGTCACTGCCCGGCGGGCCGGTCTCGGCGCTGCTGGGGGACCGGGCCACCGCGGCGAACCGGGCCGCGCTGGAGGCGGCATTCGGGCTGGATCAGCCTCTCGCCGTGCAGTACCTGCGTTTCCTGGGTCGGGCGGTCACCGGGGATTTCGGGGTCTCCACCGGGGTGCAGCCCGGAGAGTCGGCGCTGTCGATCCTGGGCGTGCGCCTGCCCGGAACCGTCGAACTCGCCGCCGCGGCGATCTTGCTCGCCGTCGCCGTCGCCGTTCCCTTGGGATATCTCACGGCTCGGCGGCGCGGTGGCTGGCTGGACAACACCAGCGTGATCGGTTCCCTGCTGGGCATCGCGGTACCGGTCTTCTTCCTGGCGTTTCTGCTGAAGTTCGTCTTCGCGGTGCGGCTGGGCTGGCTGCCGACCTCGGGTCGCCAGTCCGCGGGCATCGACGCGACCAGGGTCACCGGCTTCTTCGTCCTCGACGGGCTGCTGACCCGCGAATGGGACGCCGCCTGGGACGCGGCGCTGCATCTGATCCTGCCCGCCGTGGCGCTGTCCACCATCCCGTTCGCGGTGATCTTCCGGATCACCCGGGCCGCGGTGCTCGAGGTGCTCGAGGAGGACTACGTGCGCACCGCGTACGCCAAGGGGCTGACCGCCGATGTCATCCGGCGACGGCACGTGCTGCGCAACGCGCTGCTGCCGGTGGTGACCACCATCGGACTGCAGACCGGTGCGCTGCTGTCCGGGGCGGTGCTCACCGAGAAGGTGTTCGCCTACCCGGGCCTCGGCCAGGCGCTCGCGGTCGGCTTCGAACGCCGCGACTACGCCGTACTCCAGATGGTGATCATCGCCGCCGCTATGTTGTACGTCCTGGTGAACCTGACCGTGGACCTGTCCTACGCCGTGATCGATCCCAGGCTTCGAACATGACCTCCCCTCTTCCCCCCGCGTGTCCGCCTTCCGTGCACGGTGTGTCGGACACTCATGCTCACCCAGCCCTCAGCCCGGCGGCCTCGGCGTGGCGGCGGGTACGCCGCAATCCCCTGTTCCTGGTCGGCACAGTGATCATCCTGGGGTTCGTCTCGATCGCTCTGCTGGCGCCCTGGCTGGTGCCGCACGACCCGGCGGCGCGGCTGCTGGAGGACCAGGTGTCCCGGGCCCGCAACGAGATCCCGCCCCCGCAGCCCGGCTTCCCGCTGGGCGGTGACGCCGAGGGCCGGGACCTGCTGTCCCGGATGCTGCTCGGCTCCCGGCAGACCCTGCTGGTCGCCGTGCTCGCCACCGTGATCGGGCTGGGTGGCGGGCTCGTGCTGGGGACCGTGGCCGGGGCTCTGGGTGGGTGGATCGACTCGGTGGTGATGCGGGTCGTCGACGTGCTGCTGTCGATCCCCTCGTTGCTGCTGGCGGTGTCGATCGGGGCGCTGTTCGCCCAGCAGAGCCAGTTCACCGTGATCCTGGCGGTGGCGATCGTGCAGATCCCGATCTTCGCCCGGCTGCTGCGCGGCTCGATGCTCGTGCAGCGGGCATCGGATCATGTGCTGGCCGCGCGGGCGCTGGGCGTCAAACCCGATGCTCTCGTGCTGCGTCACATGCTGCCCAACTCACTCGGCCCGGTGATCGTCCAGGCCACCCTGGTCCTCGCGGTGGCGATCATCGAAGCGGCGGCGCTGTCGTTCCTCGGGCTGGGCGCGCCGGACGATTCCACCCCCGAATGGGGCCAGATGCTGGGTAGTGCCCAGGACATCATCGACAGCCATCCGCAGTTGGCCTTCTGGCCCGCCGCCGCGATCATCACCGTCGCGCTCGGCTTCACCCTGGTCGGTGAATCCCTCCGGGAGGCCCTCGACCCACGGCAGCGGCGGTGAGGGAGATCTCCTCTCGACCTAACGTTTGTCCGCCGTTCATCAGCCGGTGCCGCTGCTGTCATCTGTAGCTCAAACGGGTTGCCGACGCTACCGAATGTGACCACAGACGTTCCCGTCGACGCGCGGCCCACCACCTCCGGTGTCCACAGCAGGCGCAGCGTGTTGCGGGCCGGCCTGATAGGCGGGGCGCTGCTGGCCGGGTCTGGCTCGCGGCTCACCGGTACGGCATTGGCGGCCCCGAGCGCACCGCGCGGTAACCTGTTCACTCTGGGCGTTGCCTCCGGGGAGCCGGCATCTGATGGCATGGTGCTGTGGACGAGGCTGGCCATCGATCCACTCGCCGAGGACGGACTCGGTGGGATGGGAGAGCGGAACAGCACCGTCGAGTGGGAAGTGGCCGCCGACGAGGGGTTCGGGCAGGTGGTGCGCCGGGGAATGGAGGCCACAGGGCCTGAGCTGGGCCACAGCGTGCACGTCGAGCTCGCCGGCCTGGAGCCGAGCCGGGAGTACTTCTACCGGTTCCGCGCCGGCACCGAGATCTCCCCGGCGGGCCGGACCAGCACCGCGCCGCCTGCGTCCGAGTTGCGCGCGCTGACCATGTGCTTCACGTCCTGTTCGCAGTACGAGCACGGCTACTTCACGGCGTACGCCCGCCTCGCCGAGGACGAGCCGGATGTGGTGCTGCACCTGGGCGATTACCTGTACGAGTACCCGGCCGATGACTACGTGGCCCCCGGGGGCAATGTCCGTGACCACGCCGGACCGGAGATGGAGACGCTGGCGAACTACCGCCAGCGCCACGCCCAGTACAAGACCGACGCCGACCTGCAAGCCGCGCACGCGGTCGCGCCGTGGCTCGTCGTCTGGGACGACCACGAGCTGGACAACAACTGGGCCGATGAGGTCCCCGAGAAACCGCAGAGCCCGCAGCCGAACTTCCTCGCTCGTCGCGAGGCGGCATTGCGCGCCTACTGGGAGAACATGCCGCTGCGGGCGGCGCAGCGCCCCCGCGGCATCGACATGCAGCTCTACCGGCGGGTGAGCTGGGGGCAGATGGCCACCTTTCACCTGCTCGACACCCGCCAGTACCGCAGCGACCAGCCGTGCGACGACAAGTTCAACACCGACTGCGCCGAGCGTTCCGACCCGGCACGTTCCCTGCCCGGTTCGGCACAGGAACGGTGGATCGCCGACGGGTTCCGGGACTCCCGCGCTCGTTGGGACGTGCTCGGGCAGCAGGTGTTCTTCTCCCAGGTCGATTTCACCCCCGGTGTCGGGCGGGGGTTCAATCCCGATTCCTGGGACGGTGCCCCCGCCTCGCGCGACCGGGTGGTCGACTCGTGGGTGGCGGCGCAGACCCGCAACGTTGTCGTCCTCACCGGAGACGTGCATGCCCACTGGGCGGCTGACGTGAAGCGCCGCTTCGACGACCCCGCATCGCCGGTGGTGGGCACTGAGCTGGTGTCGAGCTCGATCACCTCCGGGGGCGACGGCTCGGAGACGCAGCCGAATACCGCAGCCCACCTCGCCGAGAACCCCCATCTCCGCTTCTACAACAATCGCCGTGGCTATGTGCGCACGCGCTTCACGCCCAGCGAGATGACCGCGGACTTCCGGGTGCTGCCCTACGTCAAGCAGGCGGGCGCACCTGTCGAGACGCGCGCGAGCTTTGTCGTCGAGGACCGCAGACCCGGGCTTCACCCCGCCTGACCGCGAACCGCCCGCCAGGGAGGTGCCAACCATATTCATCCTCTATAAACGAAAAATTCAGCGACCACCCGTCTGGGGGTAACTCCTCAGCGTTATATTCGACCCGTTCTCAGGAGTCGGGGCCGTTTACTCCGAGGAGATAATCGTGGTAGAAATCGGCCGTCGCTCGTTCATTTCCGGTGCCGGGGGAGTAGGTGCCGGAATCGTCGTCTCAGGATCGGTTACCGGATTACTGAGTTCGGTGCCGACGGCACTGGCGGCGCCCACGGCGGACGGGTACGGCCCGCTGGTCCCCGATCCCGCCGGAATTCTGGACCTGCCGAAGAGCTTCACGTACCGGTTGTTCTCCCGCTCCGCGGACGGGTGGGCCGAGTTCGACCGGCTACGGACCGGCGAGCCGATACCGGCCGATCACGATGGGATGGCGGCCTTTGCGGGCGATCGGGGCCGGGTGATCCTGGTACGCAACCATGAGCTCGACCCCGCCGAGACGCCCGGCGTGCCCGCCCCGGCGCAGTTTCGCTATGACCCGCCCTGCGTGGGTGGGACGACCACCGTGGTGCTAGGCTCGAACAACCGGCCCGAGACGGAATTCGCCAGCCTGTCCGGCACGATTCGCAACTGCGCCGGTGGTGCCACGCCCTGGCGGACCTGGCTCAGCTGTGAGGAAACCGAGATCAGGGCAGGCCAGTCCGGCGCCACCAAGGATCACGGCTTCGTCTTCGAGGTCGATCCGCGACACGACGGGCTCAGCGAGCCGGTGCCGCTCACCGCGATGGGCCGCTTCTCGCACGAAGCCGTCGCGGTCGATCCCCGCACCGGGGCCATCTACGAGACCGAGGACGCCGCCGATCCGTTCGGCCGGCTGTATCGCTTCCTGCCCGCGCGGCCCCTGAGAGGCCTGGGCAGCCTGCGGGCGGGCGGCACCCTGCAGGCGATGAGCGTGCCTGACGTGGCCGACCTGTCGGTGGTGCACACTCCCGGCACCCGGCTAGGCGGGATCGAGTGGCTCCCCGTGCCGGATCCGCTGGCCACCACCGTCAGCGTGCGCAACCAGATACCCGGCAGTACCCAGATTCCCAAGGCGGAAGGGGCCTGGTGGGGTGGTAAATCGCTCTACTTCGTCTCCAGTTTCAACAAGACCGATGGTCCGGGCCGCCATGAGGGCCAGGTATGGCGCTATGATCCCGCGTCGAACGAGCTGGAACTAATCGTGAACTTCGCCCCGGGCGGCCCTTTCGACGGGCCGGACAACATCACTCTGTCACCTTACGGGATTTTTCTCTGCGAAGACGGTGATGGTGCGCAACACGTGGTCGGGATCAGCGCCGATGGCGCGGCGTTCCCCTTTGCCCGCAATCGGATCAGTGCCAACGAGTTCGCCGGCGCCACGTTCTCGCCGGACCATAAGACGCTCTTTGTCAACATTCAGGATCCGGGCACGACCTTCGCGATCACTGGGCCGTGGAGGCGGGCCAACGGCAGATAGTGTCACCGGATGCTGACCTCGCCAAGTCCGATGAGGTCATGGCGGTCGGGTGCGTCGCACCGAGGGCGGGTACGCCGGGGCGCCCGGCCGACCCGAGTGCTCGGGAGT
>JBOHHD010000169.1:0-22501 GCA_050700515.1 Pseudonocardiaceae bacterium | reverse complement strand
TCGGTCTGGATGAGGATGTATGCCTGAACCACGGCGTGGCCCCTTCGTCTGGACGCCTCAGTCGGAGTAGGAACGAAACCTACCTGACATATATGCCGGATCGGGGTATATCTGTGCGCTCTTCTGGGGGTTTCGCTCCGGAACCACCGCCCGAGGGCGACTCGGTCGCCGACCTGGGCGAGTTCGGGGTGATCGACCGGGTCACCGCGGGGCGCCGGCTACCCGCGGCCACGCTGTTGGGTCCCGGTGATGACGCCGCTGTGCTGGCCGCGGTCGACGGTCGGGTGGTGGCCTGCACGGACATGCTCGTCGAAGGGGTGCATTTCCGGCTTGACTGGTCCACCCCGCAGCAGGCCGGACGTAAGGCCGTAGCCGCCAACCTGGCCGACGTGGCGGCAATGGGAGCGGTACCCACCGGCCTGCTCGTCGGCCTGGCCTGTCCCGGCCCTACTCCCGTGGCCACGCTGCAATCCCTGGTCGACGGGATGTGGGAGGAGGCGGGGCGGGTCGGCGCTGGGATTGTCGGCGGGGACGTGGTGAGCGCACCGAAGATTGTCATCTCGGTGACCGCGCTGGGTGACCTGCAGGGCAGGGCACCGGTCACCAGGTCCGGCGCTGCGCCGGGGGAGATACTGGCGGTGTGTGGTCGGCTGGGTTGGGCGGCTGCGGGGCTCGCGGTGTTGGGTCGGGGATTTCGGTCCCCGATGACCGTGGTGGGTGCTCACCGGGTGCCGGAGCCGCCCTATGATGCCGGCCCCCAGGCCGCTGCGGCAGGCGCCACGGCGATGATTGACGTCTCGGATGGTTTGCTCTCCGATCTCGGACACATCGCCGAAGCCTCCGGTGTCCACATCGATGTCGACTCAGCGGCGCTGACCGTGCCGCGGCGGCTGATCGAGGTGGCTTCCGCGCTCGGGACCGATCCGCGACACTGGGTCCTGACCGGCGGGGAGGATCATGCCCTGCTGGCCAGCTTTCCCGCCCGGCTCCCCCTGCCATCCGGTTGGACACCCATCGGCTCTGTGTGGGAAGGCCATGGAGTGACAGTCGACGGCAATCCCTACGCCGGTCCGGCAGGCTGGGCCCACTTCACCTCGTGAGTGCGTAACAGTGTTCCAGCACTCAGTGTTCCAGCACCCAATGCCGTGCACGGGTGACCGTAGGCTGCACTCCTGTGGAATTGCGGACCCGTGCCGGGGACGCTGAGCTCAAACGGATGTACGTGGTTCCGGCGGCACGCGGCCGAGGGCTGTCGCGAGTGCTGCTCACCGAATTGGAGCGTCGGGCGAGTACCGCCGGTCGGCGGCGAATGGTACTCGAGACCGGAGTTCGACAGCCCGAATCCCTCGGGCTGTACACCTCGTCGGGCTATACCGAGATCCCCCGCTTCGGGCTGTACCGGCGTGAACCGCTGAGTCGCTGCTTCGCCAAGGTCTTGCCGGTGGTGGCTCAAGCCGCCCACTGAGCGGTTCCTCGACGCGGCGAGCTAGGGTCGCGTGCCGTGACTGTAGCTGTGAACGAGATGGTGGAGACCGGCTGGGCAGAGGCGCTGGCACCGGTGGCCGAGCAGATCACCGCCGCAGGGAAGTTCTTGCGAGCCGAGATCGCGGCGGGACGGCGCTATCTGCCATCCGGGGCCAACATCCTGCGTGCCTTCACTCAGCCCTTCGATCAGGTACGGGTGCTCATCGTCGGTCAGGACCCCTACCCGACTCCGGGTCACGCGGTGGGGCTGTCCTTCTCCGTCGAGCCCGACGTCCGGCCGCTGCCGGGCAGCCTGGTCAACATCTTCCGCGAGTACAGCGACGATCTCGGCCTGCCCAGGCCATCCACCGGAGACCTCAGCCCCTGGGCCGAGCGGGGCGTGCTGTTGCTCAACAGGGTCCTCACGGTGGAACCCGGAAAGCCGGGCTCACACCGTGGCAAAGGGTGGGAAATAGTCACCGAGCAGGCCATCCGCGCACTGGTGACCCGGGAAGCCGAACCGCTGGTGGCGATTCTGTGGGGTCGCGATGCCCGGAATATGCGTCCGACACTCATGGACGTGCCGTCCATCGAATCAGCACATCCCTCACCGATGTCCGCCGACCGCGGCTTCTTCGGCTCCCGCCCCTTCAGTCAGGCGAATCAGCTGCTGGAGGAACTGGGCGGGGAACCAGTGGATTGGGCCCTGCCCTGAGCCAGCTCGCCGACCCCGTCAGCCGCGAATGACCTTGCCCGCCTTGAGACAGGAGGTGCACACGTTCAGCCGACGGCGCTGACTCGGGCCGATCTTCGCCCGGACGGTCTGGATATTCGGGTTCCACCGGCGGTGGGTGCGCCGGTGGGAGTGCGAGACCGACATGCCGAAGCCTGGTCCCTTGCCACAGACATCGCACACGGCAGCCACGTCATACTCCCTGGGTTCATCGGGTTCATCGCAAATGGTTCCGACCGTCCGGTCCCGGGCGGTCAGGCAAGGGTAGCGGGGCGTGGCGCGGCACTTCAAACCGGGAACGTGGACCGGGAATGTCCGGGAGGTCGGTAGCCTTCGGCGCAGCGTGACAGAGGCGGTGAGGAGGCAGCCGCGATGCTGACATCGTTGGACGGAGCGGCGGTTCGTCGCTGGGCGGCAACCTGCTGCGATGAGCTCGCGCTGCACCGGCATGAGATAGACAAGCTCAACGTGTTTCCGGTCGCCGATCAGGACACCGGTTCCAATCTGCTGGCCACTATGCGGGCCGGGCTCGATGCGGTGCTCCGGGACGGTGATCGGGAGGACGCTGCCGCCGGTCGCACCGCTGCGACGCTGGCCCGCGGTGCTCTGCTGGGAGCCCGGGGAAACTCCGGAGTGATCGTGTCCCAGGTGTTGCGCGGTTTCGCCGAGAGCCTGGCCGGCGCGGGGCTGCAGGGAGGTGCGGCGTTGCGGCAGGCTCTGCGCCGAGCCGAGGAGCTGGCCATCGCGGCGGTCTCCGATCCCGTACCGGGAACCGTGCTCACGGTGCTGCATGCGGCGGTGCAGGCTGCGGTACTGGCCCGTTCCGACGATCTCTGTGCGGTGGCGTCCGCGGCGAGCGCCGCGGCGGCCCGTGCGCTGGCCGACACACCACGTCAGCTTGCCGTGCTGGCCAGGGCCGGAGTGGTGGACGCGGGCGGTCAGGGTTTGGTCCTGCTCCTGGAGGCGCTGCTGGCGGTGGTCACCGAGCGTTCCAGCCGAGTTCGGGTCGCCGCGGCCGCACCGCCACGCCCGCCGCACGCCCTGCAGGTGGTGCGGGAGGGCGGGTCGTCCGAGTACGGATACGAGGTGATGTATCTGCTTGATGGTAGCCAGGAGGAACGGGTCGCCGCGCTGCGTGCCGAGCTCAGTGAGCTGGGCGACTGTGTGGCCGTCGTCGGCTCGGGTGAGCGGGCGGGAGGGACCGGCGCGGTGTGGAACGTGCACGTGCACTGCTCCGACATCGGGGCCGCGATCGAGGCAGGAGTGCGGGCCGGGCGACCACACCGCATCACCGTCCTGCGCTTCGCCGACCACGGCGATCCCCATCCGACCGGCGCCGGGGAACAGGACCGGTTCGTGACCGGGCATGCGGTGCTGGCCATGGTGTCCGGTTCCGGGGTGGGAAAGTTGTTGCGCGGCGAAGGGGCGTTCACCGTCCCTGTCACGAGCGGTGTGACCGAGTTGCTCGCCGTGCTGGCCGGCGCCCGAGCCCGCCACGTCACCGTGCTGGCCGGGCCCGGCGCCGCGGTCCCGGTGGCCGAGGCCGCGGCGGCGCAGGCGCGGGACACCGGTCAGGAGGTGACGGTCGTGCCGACGGCGTCGCCGGTGCAGGCGCTCGCCGCGATCGCGGTGCACGACGCGGAACGGTGTGCGGTCGACGACGTAGCGGCCATGACCGAGGCGGTGGCTGCTGCCCGGTGGGGACAGCTGAGTGTGGCCCCCGAGGAGGCGCTGACCTGCCCCGGCCGGTGCCAACCCGGCGAGTTGCTGGGCACGGTCGACGAGGAGGTGGTGCCCGTCGAGCCTGACCTGCCGGTCGCGACTCGTACGCTGGTGGACCACCTGCTGTCGAGGGGTGGGGAACTGGTGACCGTGCTGCTCGGCCAGGGTGCCCCGGCAGGCATCGAAGAGCAGCTGAGCGAGTATCTGCGCACCACGTATCCGGAGGTCGAGGTGGTGATCTACCGGGGTGGCCAGCCGGACAGTGTGCTGTTGATCGGAGTGGAGTGAGCCGTGGTGCGGATGGACGAGGCGCTGGAGGGCCCGCTGGACCGCAAATCCGCGAAGCTGCTGGCCGCGCAGCTCGACGTGCACACCGTCGGTGATCTGCTGCGGCACTACCCACGACGCTACGCCGACCAGGGCCAGCTGACGCCGATCGCCGGTCTGCTGCCGGGAGAAGACGTCACGGTAGTCGCCGAGATCCGCACGTGCACTTCCCGGCAGATGCAACGCAAGAAGGGCACGATCCAGCACGCGGTGATCTGGGACGGCAGCCGTGAACTCAACCTCACCTTCTTCAACCAGAAGCATCTGCCCAGCACGCTGACCCCGGGCCGCCAGGCGCTGTTCGCGGGCAAGGTGACGAAGTACGGGCGCACACTGCAACTCACCCACCCGAGCTTCCAGCTGCTCGACGACGACCCGGACAAGTTGGCGGAGTTTTCCCGGCCGCTGATCCCGGTCTATCCCGCGACCAAGGACCTGCCGTCCTGGACGATTCAGCTCTGCCTGCGGCAGGTCTTCGACCTCCTCGATGACCCCGAGGACCCCCTGCCACCCTCCTTGCGCGCGCAGCACCGGCTGCCGGAGCTGGGTGCGGCGCTGCGGGCCGTGCACCGCTCCGATGACCGTTCGGCCATCGCCGCCGCCCATCGCAGGCTCAAGTGGGATGAGGCGATGGCGGTTCAGCTCAGCCTCGCGCGGCGGCGGCAGGAGGCGGCCCAGCGACCCGCTCCTGCCTGCCCGCGACGAGCCGACGGACTGGCTGCCGCCTTCGATGCCGCGCTGCCCTTCACCCTGACTGCGGGCCAGCGCGAGGTGGGTGAGGTGTTGGCCACCGAACTCGCCGGTACCCAGCCGATGAACCGGCTGCTGCAGGGCGAGGTCGGTTCCGGCAAGACCGTGGTAGCCCTGCGCGCGATGCTGCAGGTTCTCGACACGGGGCGCCAAGCGGCACTGCTGGCGCCCACCGAAGTACTCGCCGCGCAACATGCCCGGTCCCTGCGCGAGATGCTGGGCGAGTACGGCCGAGGTGGTGAACTGGGTTGCGCCGAACAGGCCACCCGGATCACCCTGCTGACCGGCTCGCTGACGACCAGGGTGCGCAAGCAGGCCCTGCTGGATGCCGCCTGCGGTGCGGCCGGAATCGTGATCGGTACGCACGCCCTGATCCAGGACCGGGTGTCCTTCGCCGACCTGGGCTTGGTTGTCGTCGACGAGCAGCACCGCTTCGGCGTCGAGCAGCGTGACGCCCTGCGGAGCAGGGCTGCCGGGGGAGGCAGCCCGCATGTGCTGGTGATGACCGCGACTCCCATCCCGCGCACCGTCGCGATGACCGTCTACGGCGACCTCGAGGTCTCCGCGCTGCGCGAGTTGCCCCACGGCCGGTTACCGATCTCCACCACCGTGGTGCCGGTGGGGGAGAAGCCCGCCTGGCTGGACCGGGTCTGGCAGCGGATCACCGAGGAGGTCACCGCGGGCAGGCAGGCATACGTGGTGTGCCCGCGGATCGGTGGGGAGGACGCCGCGGGTGAGGACGCCGCCGGTGAGGACGCTTCCGATGGTGGGCGCCCACCGCTGGCGGTGCTCGATGTGGCTCCCCAGCTGGCCGAGGGGCCACTGGCCGGGCTGCGCCTGTCCGTGCTGCACGGCAGGCTTCCGGGGGAGGAGAAGGACGCTGTCATGCGTTCCTTCACCGCCGGGGAGACCGACGTCCTGGTGGCCACCACTGTTGTCGAGGTGGGGGTGGACGTGCCCAACGCCACCGTCATGGTGATCATGGACGCACAACGCTTCGGGGTCAGCCAGCTGCATCAACTCCGGGGTCGGATAGGCCGGGGGCAGCATCCGGGGTTGTGCCTGTTGGTGACCGATTCCCCCGAAGGCGCCGGTGCTCGGCAACGGCTGGACGCGGTGGCTGCCACCACGGACGGTTTCGAACTGGCCCGGCTCGACCTGGAGCTACGCCGCGAGGGCGACGTGCTCGGCGCTGCGCAGTCCGGTCGGCGGTCTGGTCTCAGGTTGCTCTCCCTGCTGCGTGACGAGGACTTGATCGGCCAGGCGCGGCAGGCAGCCCAGCGGCTGGTCGAGGCTGATCCCGAGCTTGCCGGGCATCCGGGACTCGCCCGTCTGGCCGCCGATCTGCTGGACGATGAGCGGGCGCAATTCCTCGAAAAGGTCTGAGAGTCTTGACTTACTGCTCAGGCACTCCGCCGGGCAGATTCTCGGGATTCCATTCCTGCCGCCCCTGCCCGCAGGTATTCCCCGGCTGACTATCGGATTTTTCCGGGGAAACCCCGTCGACTCCTAAATGCTGGAAAATACTACGAGGTGATCGTGCGCAACCCCGGGTTATCGAGTAGACACGACCGGCACCCGTCGGCCCCTCGGCGACGGGTACCGGTCGCTAGTCAGCTCAGCCGCAGAACGGCTGCACAGAGACCCGGTGGTTTATCGGTGAGCACGAGCGGACCGAAGTCCAGATCGGCCAGCGCATGAATCTGCTCTTCGACGGCCACCACCAGACGGGCACCAGTTTCGACAGCGATTGTGCTGACATCGCATGCTTGCAGCAGCGGATTCACCGGCAGAGGTACCGCGCCCCGCTGTATCACCCCGACGAACGCCTCGACGAAGCCGGGACCGTCCGGCAACATGATCAGCACTCGCTCGCCGGGGCGCACGCCGAGCTGCGCTAGCGCAGAGGCAACAGCTGTTGCCCGATCGGCCACTTCGAGATACCTCATCGACCCACCGGTGTGACGGATGGTGTTCGCGTCGTAGGGACTTCGGTGGGCGGGTACGTCCGCCAGCTATGCGTTACGTCTAAGCTCTCGGCCATTGCTGCCCCCGGCTTCATCGGAGCATCTGTGCGGAGAACAGCATGCTGGTAGCGACTGAAGAGCCACTGAAGTACCACTGGATCGGGGGCGCCGAGCCACCGCCACTGCGGCGAATACCTTACAGACCTACGTTTCACGCCTGCGTCAGACGCCAGAGTGTTGTTGACCACTGCGCTGGACTGGGCCGGCGAAACCCGAGGTGGCTCAGCACGAGCTGACCCTCCCTCGGACTTGCTTCGATCAGCTCGGCGCCCGGCTGGACGTCGAGGTCGCCGCGGAGTTGGCCACCGTCGGTTGTGCACCCAATACTTGACATCGGGGTGGCCCTTACACCGCATGGCGAGGTGAGCGCTGGCTAAGCTGGGGTTTGTGCCGGCGGTAAACGAGAGATAACTGAGGCCCTGATGGCTCGTCCTCGCCGAGGGATCGCTGACGTGGCCATGACGTCAGCCGAGCAGGCTGCCATGCGTCGAGCCATCGTGCTCTCCGCGTTCGGGCTCGGCACCACCAGTCCCAACCCGCCGGTCGGTTGTGTCGTGCTGGACTGTGATGGTCGCGCGGTGGGAGAGGGCTACCACGTGCGCAAGGGCGATGCGCATGCCGAGGTACTGGCCCTGCAGGCAGCCGGTGAACGAGCCCGAGGCGGCACGGCGATGGTCACTCTCGAACCCTGCCACCACCACGGTCGCACTCCACCCTGTCACCAGGCCATCATTGACTCCGGTATTCGTCGGGTGCTGGTTTCGGTGCTCGGCCCCAGCTTGCGAGGCGAGGGTGCCGTTGCGCGGTTGCGGAATGCCGGGTTGAGTGTTGTCACCGATGTGTTGGCGCACGAGGTACGCCTTGTCCTCGAGCCATGGCTGACGGCTCTGCAGCAACAACGCCCCTTCGTCACCTGGGTCTATGCCGTCCCTGCTGACGGGTTGGCCAACCGGATGCCCGCTGCCGCGGGAGCGCCGTTCCGCGAGGCTTCAGTGGACGCGCACAGTCTTCGTCTGGTCCACGATGTCGTTCTCTCCGACGACGGCGAGCTCTCCGAGGGTTGCCCGGGCGGGCACCGGCCCGAAGTCTTCAGCCTGGCGAAGGTCCACCCGCGGCAGGAGCCCCGGGAACTGCTCGTCTCACTACTTGCCGGTGGGGCACGCTCCCTGCTGCTCGATGGCAGTCTTTCGCTGGCCAGCCCGTTTCTCACCGCCGGATGGGTCGATCAGGCAGTGGCTTATATCGCGACCAGCGGAGCATCCAGTGCGGTGCCGCCGGCTACCGCGGCTGGGCTGGTGGGCGATTTCGTCCTGCGGGACCTGACCCGGCTGGGCAATGTTGTCCGCATCCGAAGTGGGCGCGCGAATGAGCGGGCATCTCAGGGCCTGTTTGGTCCGGGAGGCAGTTGACCGCGGGACGCGGCGTCCAGTGCGGCGGCTGCGGCTGGTGGCAGCCGCAGGGTGCCACTGCGGTCCAGCTTCGCCAGCTCCGTGCGGGCCCTGGCGTATGCGGCCGTACGTTCCGCGTCATGGTCTGAGTCCCGGGCCATCGTGAGCAGCTTGATCGCCCGTTGCACGGTGGCGCGCTCCTCGGCTGGGATCCCGGCCAGCCGGATGCGTTCTGCGGCATCCAGGGCGGCGCGCCAGGCACGCCATGCCTGGTCCACGGCGGCAGTGAACCGGGTCTGGTGGCTCGGCGGTGGTTCTGTGTCGGTGTCCAGCGCCTGGGCCTCGGCGAAGGCATCGACGAACCTGCCGGTGGACGGCACGGTCACGTCGCTCAGCGCGGGCAGCCGCAGTACCGCCAGCGGATCACATTCGAACTGCCCGTACTCGCTGCGGAGCTGGTCGAACCGAGCCCGGGCGGCGGACCACTCCGAGCGTTGCCGGGAGCGCAGTTGCGGCGCGACGGATGCGGTCGGCTGCGCCGCGGGCATGACCCGGTGGCGCCGCCACTCCATTCGCTTGCGGTGCCGGGAGGACACGATGGCTATCGCGGTCACTCCGGCCAGCGTGAGCGGGAGCAGTACAGCGATCATCATAGCGAACAGCACGGCGCTGCCTGCCAGCAGTAGAGCACCGGTCACCAGGAGTAACGGACTGACAGCACCCCGGGCTTGACCGATACGGTGGGGGTAGTGGTGCGGCCGTCTGCGCATGCCCGTGTCCTCTCCGGTGTGCACTTTCCTTGATACCCCAGTTTCCCGGGTGCTTCCGGGCGGACCGACGAGGCCACCACTGTGATATCGGTGGAGTGGACAATGATCCTGGACTGAGGGTGGATCCTGGACTGAGGGTGCAGCGCCGCACCAGCTCGATACCCCCCTCGGAACGCTCCTTGGGGGGGAGTGCCAGGGGTTCGCGGGCGTCAAGATCCTTCATCAGCCACCATCGTGGCGAACACCGGAGACGGCGAGTCGTGGTACACCGATGGCCCCGGCCAACCGGTGCATGTGAAAGGAGCTGGCACATGTTCGGCAAGGTCCTGGTCGCCAACCGGGGAGAGATCGCGATTCGGGCGTTTCGCGCCGCCTATGAGCTCGGCTTCCAGACGGTTGCGGTGTTTCCCCACGAGGATCGCAACTCCGAGCATCGACTCAAGGCCGACGAAGCCTATCAGATCGGTGAGGCGGGTCACCCGGTCCGGGCCTATCTCTCCGTGACGGAGATCGTCCAGACGGCCGTGCGGGCCGGTGCCGATGCCATCTACCCTGGGTACGGCTTTCTCTCGGAGAATCCGGAACTGGCCTCGGCCTGTCAACAGGCCGGTATCACGTTCGTCGGCCCACCTCCCGCCGTGCTGGCCCTGGCCGGCAACAAGGCACGGGCGGTGGCCGCGGCCCGCGAGGCGGAGGTACCGGTGCTGAAATCCACAGCGCCATCGTCGGACATCGACGAACTCATGGCCGCAGCTGATCAGATCGAATTCCCGATTTTCGTCAAAGCTGTCGCCGGTGGCGGTGGGCGTGGCATGCGACGGGTGGCCGAGCCCGGTGACCTGCGAGATGCCTTGGAGTCCGCTTCCCGTGAGGCCGAGTCGGCCTTCGGTGATCCGACCGTATTCCTGGAGCAGGCCGTCACCGATGCCCGGCATGTCGAGGTTCAGATTCTTTCGGACCATACTGGTGCCACCATTCACCTGTACGAACGAGATTGCTCGGTACAGCGGCGGCACCAGAAGGTCGTGGAGATCGCTCCCGCGCCGCACCTGAGCCCGGCCCTACGGGCTCGGATCTGCGCCGACGCGGTGCGCTTCGCGCGGCATATCGGTTATGTCAACGCCGGCACCGTGGAATTCCTGGTCGACCGCAACGGCAACCACGTATTCATTGAGATGAATCCGCGGATCCAGGTAGAACACACGGTGACCGAGGAGATCACCGACGTCGACCTGGTCTCCGCCCAGTTGCGAATCGCGGCGGGGGAGACGCTGGCCGATCTCGGACTCACTCAGAATGCGATAGTGCCCCGTGGTATCGCGCTCCAGTGCCGGATCACCACCGAGGACCCGGCGAATGAATTCCGTCCGGACATCGGGACGGTCACCGCATACCGCTCCGCCAGTGGCGCGGGAGTCCGGCTGGACGGTGGCACCGTCTACCCCGGTGCGCATATCAGCGCGCACTTCGACTCCATGCTGGTCAAAGTCACCTGCCGGGGGCGGGATTTCGGAACTGTGGTGCGGCGGGCCCGGCGGGCGATCGCCGAGTTCCGGATCCGCGGCGTCTCCACCAACATCGGATTCCTCCTCGCGCTGCTCCACGATCCGGACTTTCAGGCCGGGAGGTTCACCACCTCGTTCATCGAGGAGCATCCCGAGCTGCTCACCGCTCGGCAATCCGCGGACCGCGGCACCCGGCTGCTCAGCTACCTCGCGGATGTGACGGTGAACCGGCCGCACGGTGAGCCCCCCGAGCTCGCCGACCCGCTGGGCAAGTTACCAGTGATCGACATGGCGACCGAACCACCCGCCGGATCCCGACAGCGGCTTCTCACGCTCGGCCCGGAGGGTTTCGCGCGCTGGTTGCGAGCCCACTCCGCGGTCGGCGTCACCGATACCACCTTCCGAGACGCCCACCAGTCGCTGCTCGCGACTCGGATGCGCAGCAAGGACATGGTGGCCGTGGCGCCGTATGTCGCCCGCATGACGCCCCAGCTGCTGTCGCTGGAGTGCTGGGGCGGTGCGACCTATGACGTCGCATTGCGCTTCCTGGCCGAAGACCCGTGGGAGCGTCTTGCCGCACTACGCGCGGCCACGCCCAACCTGTGCCTGCAGATGCTGCTTCGCGGACGCAACACCGTCGGCTACACCCCTTACCCCACCGAGGTGACGTCGGCGTTCATCGAACAGGCCGTCGAGACCGGGCTGGACATCTTCCGGATCTTCGACGCGCTCAACGACGTCTCGCAGATGCGCCCCGCGATCGACGCGGTTCGCGAGAGCGGCCGGGCGGTTGCCGAGGTGGCGTTGTGCTACACCGCCGACCTGTCCGATCCCGCGGAGCGGCTCTACACCCTGGACTACTACCTGCGGTTGGCCGAGCAGATCGTTGAGGCGGGTGCGCACGTGCTGGCCATCAAGGACATGGCCGGTCTGCTACGACCCCCTGCGGCCCGGACGTTGGTGCGAGCGCTGCGCGAGCGGTTCGATCTACCGGTACACCTGCACACCCACGACACCCCGGGCGGTCAACTCGCCACTCTGCTCGCCGCGATCGACTCGGGCGTCGACGCCGTCGATGCCGCGACCGCCTCGATGGCCGGGACCACCTCGCAACCCTCGTTGTCCGCGCTGGTCGCGGCCACCGAACACACCGAGCGCAGCACCGGGCTGGACCTGCAGGCGGTCTGCGATCTGGAGCCCTACTGGGAGCTGGTGCGCAAGGTCTACGCACCCTTCGAGTCCGGCCTGACCTCGCCCACTGGGCGGGTCTACCACCACGAGATTCCCGGTGGCCAGCTGTCCAACCTGCGCCAGCAGGCTGTCGCCCTCGGACTCGCGGACAGATTCGAGCAGATCGAGGACGCCTACGCGGCGGCCGACCGGATGCTCGGCAGGCTGGTGAAGGTGACTCCCTCGTCCAAGGTGGTGGGGGATCTGGCCTTGCACCTGGTCGGCGCGGCTGTCGAGCCGAAGGACTTCGAGTCCGATCCCACCCGGTTCGACATTCCCGATTCAGTGATCGGCTTTCTGCACGGCGAGTTGGGCGACCCACCCGGTGGGTGGCCCGAGCCCCTGCGCAGCAAGGCGCTCCAGGGACGTAGCGCGCCCCCGAGGGTCGCGGAACTGTCTGCACAGGACCGTAAGGGGCTCATGGAGGACCGGGCGCGCACCCTCAACCGGCTGCTGTTCGCCGGTCCCACAGCGAATTTCGAAGAGCATCGCGAGTGCTACGGCGACACCTCGGTGCTGTCCAGCAAGGACTTCTTCTATGGCCTACGTCCCGGCGAGGAGTACGCAGTGGACCTCGAACCAGGAGTTCGGTTACTCATTCAGCTCCAGGCCATCGGCGACGCCGACGAGCGCGGCATGCGCACCGTGATGTGCACCCTCAACGGCCGACTGCGACCGTTGCAGGTGCGGGATCGCTCCATCAACTCCGAGGTCCCGGTGGCGGAGAAGGCCGATCGATCCGATCCGCACCAGGTTCCCGCGCCGTTTGCCGGGGTGGTCACCCTGCAGGTGGCCGAAGGGGACACCGTGGCCGCGGGGCAACCCGTGGGCACCATCGAGGCGATGAAGATGGAGGCCGGGATCACCGCGCCGCGGGCAGGCACGGTGGCCCGGCTGGCGATCAAGTCCGTGCAGCAGGTCGAGGGCGGCGATTTGCTCATGGAGCTGCGCTAAGGCTTGCCCTCCGGCGCCGGGAGGGTGACGCCGTGTTCACCGCTCTTGACGTATGCCGGCCGCAGGTGAACCGGGTCATCGACGGTCTGGGACTGCTTCGCCCGGCGGCGAGTGGTCACAGCCTGATAGCGCAGGTTGAGCATCTCGACCAGGATCGCGAACGCGATCGGGCCGTAGACATAGCCCTTGGGCAGCCCGGCGTCGAAGCCTTCGGCGACCAGGCTGGCTCCGATGAGCAGCAGGAACGCCAACGCGAGCATCTTCACGGTGGGATGACGGTTGACGAAGCCACTGATCGCCCCGGCGGACACGAGCATGATCCCGATTGCGATCATGACGGCGGCGATCATGATGGACAGCTCGTCGACCATGCCGACCGCAGTGATCACTGAGTCGAGGGAGAACACCACATCCAGCACCACGATCTGGCCGATCACCGCAGCGAAGGACGCCGTGGCCGCACCGGCGCCGTGGCCGTCGGCGCCCTCGAGGCGGTCGTGGATCTCGTAGGTGCTCTTCCCCAGCAGGAACAACCCCCCGACGATGAGGATGAGGTCTCGCCCGGAGAGCTCTTGACCGAGGACGGTGAACAACGGCGCGGTCAGCCCGATCAGCCAGGACAGCGACAGCAGCAGCAGAATCCGGGTGACCAGGGCCAGCAGCAGCCCGATCGTCCGTGCTCGGCGCTGCTGATGAGCGGGAAGCTTGTCGGCCAGGATCGAGATGAACACGATGTTGTCGATCCCGAGGACGATCTCCAGCAGCAGCAGGCTCAGGAACGCGATCCACAGCTCGGGGCTGGTCAGCAGCTCCACCGGGCCTCCGGATCGAGAGGATGGGACGGGATCATCACATCGCGCACTATAGATTCGTCGGTGGCTCTCCGTCATGTCGAGCCACCGATGGCTGATCACCGCCCCAGCCGTCTTTGCGGGCGCGGGCCTCGTACAGCAGGACCGACGCCGAGACCGACACGTTGAGGCTGTCGGCGTAACCCAGCATGGGAATCCCGACACGTCCAAAGCCGTGTTCGTACCAGGGTCGGGTGATGCCGTACCGCTCGCTGCCCACGACGAGCGCCGTCCGTCCCGTGTAGTCCAGAATGCGGTAGTTCACGTTCTCGGCGGTGTCGGCCAGATAGACCGTGACCTGTCGTTTCTGCAGCCACGAGATCGCCTCGTTCGTGTCCGCGAACTCGATGTGCGGAACACGCACCGACATGCCTTGACTTCCCCGAAGCACTTTCGGATGTGACATCCGGGTCCGCCGGTTCGTCATGATCAGCAGATCGGCCCGGCAGGCGTCCAGCGTCCGGATCAGCGTCCCCAGATTGCCGGGGATCTCGATGCCGTCGGTGACGAGGACAAGCGCAGAAGCGTCGAGGTCGATCGTGTCCGGCTGCCAGGTGGGCATCTCGGCCGTGGCAACTATGCCGTCGGGGTTACCGCGTTCGGCCATCCGTGCCATGGTTCTGCCCGATACCTGGAACGTTCGACGCGCCCGCTCGGCCAGCTCGTGCGCTCGCTTGACGGCTTCATCGGAGTGCACAAGCTCCGGGCACCAGAAGAAGGTGTCCACCCGCAAGCCCGTGTCGAGCACGACCCGGGCCGCCCACAATCCCTCGGCGACGAACAGCCCGAACCGGTTCGCAGCGGTGTTGTTCTGGATCGCCAGGACGTCCTTGACGGCCGGGTGACTCATGCCGATCTGCTGAAATTCCATGACGACGCATCATGGCACCGCACCGGGATCATGGTGGTTCCGCGCCGAAGGCGCATGATGGCACTGTGACGCGAATCGTGGCGGGGAAGGCCGGGGGGCGGCGGCTGGCTGTTCCGCCGCAGGGCACCCGGCCCACCTCGGACCGGGTGCGGGAGGCGGTCTTCGGTGCGGTGCAGGCTCGCCGTGGCCTCGAAGGTGCCCGGGTGCTCGACCTCTACGCCGGGTCGGGTGCGCTGGGACTGGAGGCGTTGTCCCGGGGGGCGGCGTATGTGCGGTTCGTGGAGTCCGATCGGCGTGCCGCGGCCGTGCTGCGCCGTAACGTCGAGGCACTCGGACTGGGTGGGCCGGGTGGCGCCGCAGCGCAGGTGAGCGTCGCAGCGGTCGCGTCGGTGCTGACCGGCGAGCAAGATCAGCCCTACGACGTGGTGCTCGCCGACCCCCCCTACGCGCTGGACACCGATACGCTGAGCGAGATCCTCGACGCCCTGGCCCGCGGCGGCTGGCTCGCCTCCGGCGCGCTGCTCGTGGTGGAACGCTCGGCCAGGGGGGTGGCGCCGAGCTGGCCGGATGGTGTGGCGGCGCTCACGGTGCGGCGGTACGGGGACACCGCTGTGCATTACGGTTCCGCGATATGAGGCGAGCGGTCTGCCCTGGCTCTTATGACCCGGCGACCAATGGTCACCTGGACATCATCGAACGCGCCTCGAACCAGTTCGACGAGGTGGTGGTCGCTGTTCTGATCAACAAGACCAAGCGCTACCTGTTCGAGGTCGAGGATCGCATGGCCATGCTCAAGGAGATCACCGAGCACCTGTCAGGGGTCCGCATCGACTCCTGGCACGGGCTGCTGGTCGACTACTGCCGCTCCCACGGGATCGGAACGATCGTGAAGGGGCTGCGTGCGGTCAGCGACTTCGACTACGAGCTGCAGATGGCTCAGATGAACTACCAGCTCTCCGGGGTGGACACCATGTTCATGCCGAGCAACCCGACCTACAGCTTCCTGTCCAGCTCGCTGGTCAAGGAGGTGGCCACCTACGGTGGTGATGTCGGCCATCTGCTGCCCGTCGAAGTGCACCAACGCCTGATCAACCGACTCACGGAGCGACGCTGAAACTCCTCGCCGGCGTCGGACACGCCCGCCGGCCGTGATCCCGCGTCCTGGTTGCAGAAGGGGGCAGACTGGTGACCCATGGTTAGCGGTGATGAGGAGGGGCAGGTGTATCGGGTCTTCGAGGCGCTCGACGCGCTCGTCACTACTGTCGAGGAGGCGCGGGGGGTACCGATGACTTCGAGCTGCGTTGTGCCCCGCGGCGACTTGCTCGAGTTGCTCGACGAGGTCCGCGACGCGATCCCCGCCGAGTTGGATGACGCCCAGGACGTGCTGGATCACCGCGACGAACTGGTGCACAGCGCGCAACAGGAGGCGCAGCAGCAGCGGGAGACGGCCCGCGCGGAGGCCGAGCGGACCCGCGGCGAGGCCCGCGACGAAGCGGCGCGTCTGGTCGCCGAGGCCCGTCTTCATGCGGAGTCGATGGTGGCCGACGCGCAAGCCGAGGCCGAGCATGTCGTTGCTGCCGGTCGCCGCGAGCATCAGCAGCTCACCGGGCGCGCCGAAGCCGAAGCGGAACGGATGATCACAGCAGGTAGGGCCGCCTACGAACGCGCCATTGTTGAGGGCCGCGCCGAGCAGGCGCGGTTGGTCGAGCAGACCGAGGTGGTGCAGACCGCTCGCGCCGAGGCCGCCCGTATCCATGAGGAGGCCACCATCGAGGGACAACACCTGCGCGCGGAATGCGACGCCTACGTCGATCGCACGCTCGCCGAGTTCGAGGACCTGCTCACCCGCACGCTACGCACTGTCGGTCGCGGTCGTACCCGCCGTGACGGGCCGGTGTCCGCAAGCGCGGGCGAGTATCGGAGCTGAGCTGATATGTCACGCAAAGCCACCTCCGGTCATCTCGATCCGTCCGCTCCCTGGGTGATCGACACTCGGGAGCTGGGCAGGCGTCCCGGATCGATGCGTCGCTACCACCGCGATGTTCCGGCGCCCCCCGGTCTCGGACTGGACGTGATCCGGATTCCCGAGGGCGATGCGGTGGTTGTGGACGTGCGCCTGGAGTCAGTGATGGAGGGCGTGCTGGTGTCCGGCACGGTGACCGCTGCGCTGGCCGGTGAGTGCGCTCGGTGCCTCGATCCGTTGGTCGACCGACTCGAGGTGGAGATAACCGAGTTGTTCGCCTACCCGGATACCGCGACCGACGAGAGCACCGATCCCGATGAGGTCAGCCGGGTCGTCGACGACCTGGTCGATCTCGAACCGGTGGTGCGCGATGCGGCGCTGCTGGCACTGCCGCAGGCACCGCTGTGCCAGGACAACTGTCCCGGCCTGTGCCCGGAGTGCGGTGGCAAGTGGGCCGCACTCGGTGCGGATCACCGGCATGAGACGATGGATCCTCGCTGGGCCGCGCTGAAGCATTTCAGTGACAAAGAGCTACGGCGTGACGAAGAGGAGAACAAGTAACGTGGCCGTCCCGAAGCGCAGGATGTCGCGGTCGAACACCCGCTCGCGGCGGGCCCAGTGGAAGGCCACCTCGCCCACTCTTGCGGCATGTTCGAACCGGGCCTGCCGACAGCCGAAGCTGCCCCACGTAGCCTGCCCGCATTGCGGCACTTATGACGGCCGTCAGGTCGTCCGGCCGGTCTGACCGGCGGATACGACGTACCGTGGGGGGCCGGTCGTCGCGAGGTAAGAGACCTGACAGAGCCTCGCTCATCGCTGCACTCGGCGTGGATATTGACGCCGAGCTGCTGATACTCGCGCTCACTCACCGCTCCTACGCCTATGAGAGTGGCGGACTCGAACCCAATGAACGCTTGGAGTTCCTGGGCGATGCGGTGCTCGGTGTGGTCGTCACCGACCATCTGTTCCGCACCCATCCTGATCTACCCGAGGGGCAGCTCGCCAAGTTGCGCGCCAGTGTGGTGAACATGCATGCACTCGCTGGAGTCGCCCGCGGCTTGGGCGCCAACGGATTGGGCGAGTACGTACTGCTCGGCCGGGGTGAGGAACTGACAGGGGGCCGCGACAAGGCAAGCATCCTCGCCGACACCACCGAGGCGCTGATCGGCGCGGTATATCTGGAGCACGGCATGGAAACCGTCCAAACACTGGTGCACCGGCTGTTCGGTCCACTGCTGATCGGAGCTCCGCTGCTGGGCGCGGGCCTGGACTGGAAGACCAGCCTTCAGGAACTCACGGCGAGTGCTGATCTGGGAGTTCCGCAGTATCGGGTGGTGGAGGACGGGCCCGATCACCTCAAGGAGTTCACCGCGACCGCGTGGATCGCTGGGATAGCGCGGGGCAGCGGGCAAGGACGGACCAAGAAGGAAGCCGAACAGCGTGCCGCGGAGGCGGCCTGGCACTCGCTGTCCGAGTCGCCCGGCGAAAGCCTGCCGCCGGCGGAGTAGACCCTGTGCCCGAGTTACCCGAGGTCGAGGTGGTCCGGCTCGGACTTGCCGAGCACGCCGTCGGCCGCAGCGTGGCCACCGTCGAGGTGTGCCATCCCCGTTCGGTGCGCCGACATCTGGCCGGTGAGCTGGATTTCGCCGGTCGGTTGGCCGGCAGGCATATCCAGGCGGCTCGGCGCCGTGGGAAGTACCTGTGGCTGGACCTCGGTGACGGTGAGGCATTGCTGGCGCATCTGGGCATGAGCGGGCAGTTGCGCATCCAGCCCTCGGGTGCCGCGGACGAAGCGCACCTGCGGGTACGGTTCGCCTTCACCGACGGCGGACCGGAACTGCGCTTCATCGACCAGCGCACCTTCGGGGGTCTGTCGGTGGAGGACGTGGTCGACGGCACGCCCGTCCCGGTGGCGCATATCGCACGGGATCCGATGGATCCGTGCTTCGACCCCGATACCGTGGTCGCTGGGATACGACGGCGACGTACCGAACTCAAACGCGCTCTGCTGGACCAGACCCTGGTTTCCGGGATCGGGAACATCTACGCCGACGAGGCACTCTGGCGGGCTCGGCTGCATTGGGCGAGACCCACCGCGACGCTGACCCGCGCGCAGGGCCGGGCCGTGTTGGCCGCCGCCACCGAGGTGATGACCGAAGCGCTGGCCGCGGGGGGTACCTCCTTCGACGCCCTCTATGTCAATGTCAATGGTGCCTCCGGCTACTTCGACCGCTCGCTGGCGGCCTACGGGCAAGGCGGCCGTCCCTGCCCGCGCTGCGGCACCGCCATCCGGCGGGAGGCGTTCATGAACCGCTCCTCCTACACCTGCCCGCGCTGCCAGCCGCGCCCTCGCCATCCTGGCCCGTAATCAGAACCGGGTATGGGCCTACCGCTTCGAACCATGAGCCCCTCGCGCGGCAAGGAACCGCTGGCGGCCCTGGTCGAGGTCGACGATCGGCGCGGGATAATTGAGGCCGTCGCGTTTCCACGGCTCGTGCACGGCGTATCCTGTGATGCTGGCGAGTTCGGGCACCCAGCGACGTACGTAGTCACCCCGGGGGTCGTAGCGCCGGGCTTGCGCGAGGGGATTGAGCACCCGGTTGGGGCGGGTGTCGGTGCCGGTGCCGGCGATCCACTGCCAGTTCAGCTGATTGTTGGCGATGTCCGCGTCGACCAGTAGCTCTAGGAAATGCCGAGCGCCCAGTCGCCAGTCCAGGTACAGCGTCTTGGTCAGGAAACTGCCCACGATGAGTCGCGCCCGATTGTGCATCCACCCCTCGGTCGCAAGTTGGCGCATTCCGGCGTCGACGATCGGATAACCGGTGCATCCCTGTTGCCACGCCTGCAGCGCCTGGTCGTCATGGCGCCAGCGATCCTCTTTGCCACGGTAATCCTGCCGCGCGGCCTGGGGACGGGCGGCGAGCACCTGATGATGAAAGTCACGCCAGGCAAGCTGTCGGATGAAGGCTTCCGCCCCGGGCGACCCGTCATCCACGCGATGGAGCACCTCGATCGCCGAGAGACAGCCGAAGTGCAGATACGGCGAGAGCCGGGAGGTACCGTCGGCAGCGAGCAGATCATTGTCCGCTGCGTAGTTCTCCACTCGGCGCGTCCAGTCATCGAGCCGGCGGCCCCCCTCCCGTTCCCCGCCGGGCATCACCTCTGGGGAGGGCTGGCCCTCGCACAACTGCTCGGCCCGGGGTATCACGCCGGCCTGGATCCGGGGTGATTCGATGCGCCGGGGCGGGTCCAACGGTCGGCGCCTGGGCTGGCCGATCCAGCGGCGGTAATAGGGCGTGAACATGGCGTAGTGGTCCTTGCCCTGCGGAGTGATATCTCCCGGCGGTACAGCATTGATCGCTGCCTCGTGCACCACCAGCTCCCGCCCGTCGGTAGCCAGGGCCCGCGCCAGCCGGTCGCGCCGCCGTTGGGCGTAATCGCTGACATCGGCGGCGAGGTGCACCTGCCGGGCACCGGTCTCCGCGGCGACCCGGCAGACCTCGTCGACCACCGCCCCTCGGCGGATCACCAACCGCCCGCCCCGATCCCGTAGTCCGGCTTCGAGGTCGGTCAGGCACTGCACCAGGAAAGATGCCCGGTTCGGGCGCAGGAAGCCGTTGCCGGACATGGCGTCGTCCAGGACGAACAACGGCACGACCCGCGCGCTGTCCGCGGCACCGCACAGCACTGGATTGTCGTGCAATCGCAGATCACGGGTGAACAAGGCGATCGACACGGTCGGCGCCCCGGCGCCGGTCACTGAGCATGGCATGGCGCCACTCTGGACCATCGCGATGCCCGCCATGATGGGGCCATGACGTGGGTACGGATGACCGCCTGGGTGTACGGGCGAGTGCAGGGCGTGGGATTTCGCTGGTGGACCCGGTCGCGTGCCCTTGAGCTCGGCCTGGTGGGTCATGCGGCCAACCTGTCCGACGGGCGGGTGGAGGTGGTCGCCGAGGGTCCGAAGGACGTCTGCGAGGAGCTGCTCGCGGCGCTGCGTACCGGATCCACGCCGGGATACGTGCGGCAGGTCACCGAGCGGTTCGACGACGCCCGAGGCGGCTTCACCGGCTTCGTCGAGCGCTGAGCGGGGTGCGTGGGCTTTCGCATCCGGCCTCTTCCTCCCGAGTTGCGTGCCGCTGAGCCCACGAACCGGGGCGGCACAGGTACCCTGCTCGGGCAGTCAGCGCGTCACGCGGCGTTGCAGCGGGGAGCAGCAGTCGGGGTAGCAGCAGCGGGGGGAGCAGCCAGGGAGGGTCCAGCGCACCGTGCATCTGAAGAGCCTGACGCTGAAGGGCTTCAAATCCTTCGCCTCGGCTACCACGCTGCGCTTCGAGCCGGGCATCACCTGTGTCGTCGGCCCCAACGGATCAGGCAAGTCCAATGTGGTGGATGCGCTGTCCTGGGTGATGGGCGAGCAGGGCGCCAAGGCACTGCGCGGCGGCAAGATGGAGGACGTCATCTTCGCCGGCACCGCGGGTCGTCCCCCGCTGGGCCGCGCCGAGGTCACCCTGACCATCGACAACACCGACGGTGCGCTTCCCATCGAGTACACCGAGGTGTCGATCACCCGGCGGATGTTCCGCGACGGCGCCAGCGAGTACGAGATCAACGGCAACTCCTGTCGGCTGCTTGACGTCCAGGAGCTGCTCAGCGACTCCGGTATCGGCCGGGAGATGCACGTCATCGTGGGGCAGGGCCGGCTCGACGCCATCCTGGCGTCCAAGCCCGAGGAGCGCCGAGCGTTCATCGAAGAGGCCGCGGGCGTGCTCAAGCACCGTAAGCGCAAGGAGAAAGCGCTGCGCAAACTGGACGCGATGCAGGCCAACCTGACGCGTCTCACCGATCTCACCGCCGAGCTGCGCCGCCAACTCAAGCCGTTGGGCAAGCAGGCGGAGATCGCCCGCAGGGCCCAGGCGGTGCAGGCTGATCTGCGCGATGCGCGGCTGCGGCTGCATGCCGACGACCTGGTGACCCTGCGCGCGGAACTTGCCCGGGAGGAGGCCGACGAGGCCGTGGCCAGGGCGCACCGGGCCGAGGTCGAGGGCGCGCTGAACGCTGCCCGCGCGACTCAGTCCGGCCTGGAGCAACGGCTGGAGGCCACCGCGCCGCGACTGGTGAGCGCGCAGGACACCTGGTACCAGCTCGCGGCACTGACCGAGCGACTGCGCGGCACGGTTCGGCTGGCCGCCGAGCGCGCCCGCCTCCTGGCGGCGCCTGCCGAGCAGCACCGTCTCGGACGGGATCCCGATGAGCTGGAGCGCGAGGCCGACGCCGCGGAACTGAACGAAGCCGAGCTGCACGAGGTCGTCGAGCAGGCCCGGGCGATACTGTCCGGCGCTCTGGAGCGCCGCGCCGAGCTGGAGCAGGCCGTCGCCGATGCCGAGCGCGTCCATCTGGCTGCCGTGCGCGCCGTGGCCGATCGGCGGGAGGGGATCGCCAGGCTCGCCGGGCAGGTCGAGGCGCTGCGGTCCAAGTCCGGCGCCACCGCGGAGGAGATCGAGTGGCTGTCCACCGCAGTCGCCGAGGCTCGGGATCGGGCCGGTGCCGCGCAGCGAGAGTTCGATGACCTGCAACAGGAACTCACCGCACTGCATGCGGGTGAGCTGGGGCTCGACGATCGCCACGAGGCGGCGCTGGCCGCCCATGTCGCCGCCGCCGAGCGGGTCGCCGAGCTCGCCGCCGCGCATCGGGAGACCGAACAGCAGGCTGCCTCCTGGCGGGCCAGGATGGAAGCCCTGTCACTCGGTCTGGCCCGCAAGGACGGTTCCGGGACACTGCTGGCCGCCGGCTCCGCATTGCCGGGGCTGCGGGGTTCGGTCGCCTCGCTGCTCATCGTGCACTCCGGTGCGCAGGTCGCGGTGGCCGCCGCCCTGGGTGCTGCGGCCGACGCGCTGGCGGTATCCGACGTGGACAGCGCGGTTGCCGCGCTCACCCTGTTGC
>JBOHHD010000168.1:0-6375 GCA_050700515.1 Pseudonocardiaceae bacterium | reverse complement strand
GCCCACGCCCACACAACCACCTGGCGTGCCGCGCTATGCACGATGACACTTGGCCATCCGTCAACTACCGACTACCCTCAACACCGGTATCCGCTGTTCATGTGCACGAGCAGCGCACGGGTGTCTCGGCGGCTACCGCGACGCCCCATATCCAGCATCCCCGGGCTCTGCACAGAGCCCGGGGATGCTGCTGTATTCGCCCAGGGACAACGGCATACGCCAGCGGCGGCTCTGTGTCGTGGGCTCCTGGAGAACGGGACGGGGTTGGATCCTCTGGCAAACCTGCTCGTCTGCCGCATTACAGTGCGTACCCTGCCGATATGACGGTATCCGGCACGACGGCGCGCGCACTGCCATCCAGCACATCAGCAGGTATCCACCGCAGTGAACGACCGCCCGCATGAACACTGCACTTCCAATTCCCGGTCTGCGGCATTTCTTTCTGGATGTTGTCGGCTCGGTGGTATGCAAAGTGCTATCCAGCTCATCGACGGGTGTCCCGAAGGGGGACAGCAGCACTTGAATCCCCAAGTCAGCGCCTCGCGTCAGACCCAGGTCAAGGGCCGTCAGCGCACTCGTATATAAAGATACTGCAGGTAATTCACGAGTTATGGTGGTGGTACGGGCGGGCGGGAGACGCTAAGGTGGTTCGAGTCGGGGCGGAGTGCCCCAGACCCAGGGGATCGCCGCGCGTGACGGACCTACCCAGAAGCCGTCAGCGACTCATCACGTGACGACAGCTCGAGTTCCGCAAACCCGGAGCATTCTAAATTTGGGGCGCGTAACTTCACTATGTGAGAGAAAGGTCAGCGGTAACAGTGACTGATCAGCACGAATCAATTTTGTGGAGAAAGAGCATGGCAAGTGCCGCAACAAACTGCGTGGAGGTAGGAATTACGGAGAGAACGATATTCATCCGTGATTCGAAAGCGCCGAGATTAACCCTTGCTTTTTCGGCGACAGAATGGAAGGTGTTCATGGCTGATATTGGTGCCATCCATCCAGTCACTTTTTGAGACGTCAACAGCCTCGCCGGGGAGGCTTGTGTGAAAAGCAATCTCTATGTAAGGAGTTGTAATTTGCGTAAGCCTCCGTATTTTTTGATCTTAAATTCCCGTTTCAGCTTGCTCACGAACCATCTGTCAGCTCCGCAATAGCGCTTTCTATGATAGCGGGCGCGTCCTCTCGGCGGGCAATCTGTTCAATTGCCCAAAAAAATCCCAGGTAGTCGACCGGGGTGATTTTACCCTTCTCTTCCGGAGCATTCTCACGAATGACGAGGTCACCCATCGGACCCTCCACGTACAATACATCTTCATCTTGCGGGTCCGGGAATTCAAACAGCACATACGGCACCCGGAAGCGCGGGTATATTCCTTTTTCAAACGGTACGATCCGGATGCTGATGTTAGGCTCGTCCGCCAGTTCTCTCAGGCGTCGGAGTTGCCGTCGCATAACGTCTTTCCCGCCTACTCTCCGGCGAATGACGGCCTCATCCATGATGAAGTGTAAACTAGGCGGAGAAGGTTCACGAACCAGTAATTCCTGACGCTGTATACGAAGATCGACAAGAGGGTCCACTCTTTGTGGGTCGTGGTCCTGGACAGCATTGAGAACCTCTTTGGCGTACTCTTCGGTTTGCAGGAGCCCAGGTACCACCAATGGCTCGAAGTTCCGAATGACCGAGGCCGATGACTCATATCCCAGAAAGGCTATATACTCTGGCGGCGCAACATCCCTATAAATCATCCACTTTGGTTGTTCACGGGCGGCCCGAGAAACATCGATGAGCTCTCTTATCCGGTCTTGGCCAATGCTGTAGTGACTCAGTAGGGCGCGTAAATCGTTGGTGCTGATATTGACCGCTCCGGTCTCGATTCGAATCAGTTTCGACGGAGACCAGTCCATGGCTGCGGCAACGTCACGCTGGGTCATACCAACAGCCTCGCGCGCTTTGCGCAACTCACTCCTAAGCCTACGACGGTGAACCGTAGGGTCTGGACCTACTGCGTCCGTGGGCATCTGTGCCCCTCTCTCTCAGGACCTACTCCCACCGCTTCGCCTACAAGACCAGCACTCAGCTAGCTAGCAGCCAGCGATCGTGCAGGTAGCTTACCTGTTGTCCGCCCACCGATCCCCGCATCGGAGTCCGGTGCCCAGGTGTTCTAGCAGTGAACCTCGATCAAGTGGTGTCGTTGACACTCCAACCGGAGATCGTGATCTTACGGGCGTGGTGGCGGCTGGGCGTGGCGGTGGCCCACAGTGCAAAGCGTGCGGGTCGGCAAACGAGGGCTGAAGTTACTCGAATAGGCGACCGAGATGGTTCAGGGCGGTTGCGCCGCCGCACCGGCGGGTGGAGGTTCATCGTCTGATCGAGCGTGAACCCGTCAGTAACGAATTGCTGGTCAATCATCGTGCCCACCGGTGAGAGAGCGCTGGTTCGGCGGAACTATCCGTTAGCATCGGTTGGCCTGCCGGGGCGAGTGGGGTTCGCGACGACGGCACGACTACGCGGGCTGAGCACTTGGTGACCCCACCGCACTTGATGACCCCCCGGAGGGATCGACACGCCCCACAACCGATCTCGAGAAGCACCACCATGCGGTGGTGGAGGGGCAGCGCCGACCGCAGAGCTAGCCAGCGCCAACCTCATTGATAGTATGTCGCCATTGGCAGGACGTTGTCAGGGCCCTGCCGATCGGGGCGGCCCACCGCGCTGAGCTGAACACCGGCTTCGCGACTAAGAGCAATCCAGTGCCGGGAGACCCGAACCAGATCTCCGCCCCCGGTTTGACGAAACCTTGCACAGCGTCATAGCGCCTCATGGCGAGCGCTGAATTCGGGCACGAGACCTACGGACCTCTGCCGGTCCGAACTGTCGCGCAGGATGTCGGTCAGCTCCTCACCTTGCGATCGGAGTAAACCCGCGACGGTGATGACGTCACCTTCTTCGGTGTGAATGTCGACGTCGGCAGTGGCCACCCCGAGCCGACGGCGACGCAACAGGGCGGTGCTGGACACGTTGGACCGTGGTACCCGTACCAGCCCGCTGACCCGGCCACGTTCGCCGATGTCAGCGCCCATCAGGAACAGCCTGGTGACCAACACGACCGCTGAACCCGGTATGGCACGGGATAACTGGCAGGGGGCCAGGTATTCCAGCTGGTCGTCCGACCTGAGGAGGGACAGCGCGACTTCGGTGAGCAATTGCCGGTTACCACTCCACT
Organism: Pseudonocardiaceae bacterium; assembly: GCA_050700515.1. GTDB lineage: Bacteria > Actinomycetota > Actinomycetes > Mycobacteriales > Pseudonocardiaceae. Next base: position 3,148 of record JBOHHD010000168.1, on the reverse strand, counting down.
GCTGCGCCGCCGGGAGAATCCGGCGTAGCAGGTCGCCCAGGTCCTTCCGCGACGTGTCCTTCCGCGACATCGAGCCTTCCGGATCGGGACGTGATCGCTGCAATTGGAGGAGATCGGGCTGCAGATCGACCAGTCGTGTCACTAGATCATTGATGTCGCGATGTGCGTGGTAGCTGCTCAGCGTCAGATACTGAAGTCTTGCGAGATCTCGCAGTTCTGCCGGCAGCAGTGCGGCATCGATCCGTTCCGTGCGCTCCACCAGCAGCGGAACCACCGGTACGTCCTGCTGCCACGCCAGCAGAATTTCCCGGCGCACCCAGTCGTCAGCGTCACGTAACATGAGCAGGCTCTCCGGGCTGGTCCACTGCGGACCCACTAGCACCAGCAGCACGGTGCTGTGCCGTACCCCGTCCAGCAACGCCAGGTCGAAGTAACTGCCCGGTTCGATCGACCTGCTGTCGAGGAACACCTGTGATTGACCGAATCGCTCGGTCAACTCGGCGGCCAGCATCGCTGCGGCGAACGGCACGTCACCACTGCGATAATTAATGAAGATCGAGGCCATCTCAAGCTCCAGATCCAGGTCATCGACGACTACCAAATCTGATCTGGCTCGAGCCGCACCGCCGTTCAGGCACGGTCCCGCCCCGGTCCGCGCTGGGATCTAGCGCTGTTCAGGTCCCTGTGTCAATGCACTTCTGCGGGTGAGGGTAACCGGGAACAGTGCGGCTCAGCAAGATCAGATGATATGAGTCCGGAGGCTGTCGGTTCGAGAGCAGGGGTATCCGCTATCTCATGAACAGGAGCAGTGCTCGGGAACCCACGAGGAATCCCACCATGGGTGGTGTAGCGGCTACTACACTCACGATCAGTAGGATTCTCAGTGTCATAGCCCAGCTTTCAATCGCGGTGCGGGCTAGTCTGACAGTCCCTCGAACAGCCATCAGGCCACCTCCCTTCGGTGGAGTCAGCGTGTCCTGTGGTGACCGCCTCACCTTCGGAGCCTCCCTCGTCCTCCCGCTGCTCGCGAGGGGATGTGCTCCGTTGGTAGCCGGTCATACCCGAGAGTAACCCTTGTTGACCGGCGGTTCTGCGCCGTGACAGGCTGCGTCGGCTCGATTGGCTGGCTATCGCAGCGAGCGCCACCAACCCGAAAGCTGCCGTCCAGCACGGCCCATGACGCACAGATGCAGGACGTCCCCACGCGAACCGGTTCCTCACCCACCGCCCACGCCCACACAACCACCTGGCGTGCCGCGCTATGCACGATGACACTTGGCCATCCGTAATACCACCCACCAACGCCGACGCCTGCGCTACGCCGCCACCCGCACCCACCGCCGGCCACCCACCATCACTAACCAGTGATCATACTCGGCCACCATTCCGCAACCCCGTCCCGACTAACCTCGAAGAGCCGATAAAATGGTCCCGACCGGATCAGTTGGATGTCGATTGGTCGGTGTCGAGTGCTTCGCGTAGGACATGGAGGGACACGCGGCCGTCTGGCAGTTCAGCAGTCCATAGTTTCCATCGAATCCAGCAGGTCACGGACCTTGCGATTCGGCCATACGAACGGCCGCTGCAGATCCGGTAGGGCCACATCACCCCGGCTGATGCTCTCGACCAGGAGATCCAGATTGAAGCTGCATGTACGGAACTGGGTACGGGTCATCAATTCAGCCCTTCGGTATTGACAAGTGTTCAGTCGGCAGACAAGCCGAACATCGTGAAGATTGATTAATCTCAGATTAGAATAGATCATTTGGGCGAAATAGCCACTCAGCAGAGTGGGCGCCACCACTCCGGGGCGGGGCGGACCCAGCCCTGGCGTTCGCCGTCGGTGACGTACCAGTATTCCGTGCCGGCAGGACCATTGCGGCTCAGTACTGTCAGTACTTGGTCCGTCGTGAAGTACTCGCCGGTCTTCTCACCATTCGGCAAACGCAAGGAGATGTCTTTTGCGGTCACCTGCCAACGGTCGCAGGCGTCAGTACGTCAGTAGCTGAAGAGGGAGATCCGCCGGGGTCCGGCACGTCGTCACCATACGACATCACGCCAACGACCACATCAAGCGCGATTACGCCGAGGGCCCCCGCCCCGGCGAATCTCCACTGCCGCAGACGCGGCCAACCCGAACTGGCTGATCTCGCCCTGGCGGAACCCTCTGGCGATCCCCGTTGCCGAAGTGACACCGGAGGAACGGGTTGTGGCCCGAGTTGGCTCGGGTCAGACGTCGAGGAAGCTGATGTTGTTGACTGCGGTACCGGACCCGTCTCTCTGGCAACGTCAGCGGCCTGCCGCCGAACCTGCAAGTAGACAACGCGTTCCTGGTCGGGTACCTGCGCTTGCTGGAGCATGTCAAGCAAGGTCGCTTCGGGTGGGATGGCTCCATTGAGGTAGCGCGACAGTGCGCTCTTGGAAACCCCGAGCGCCTTGGTTTGCTGTTTCTGGGTCCTCCTGTTGGTCTCTTTTGCCAGCCGCCGGATCAGTTTGATCATCTGGTCGACCTCGGCAGATGATCTCCTGTTGTCGTAGTTGTCCGCAGATCGCGGTGGCCGTTCCGTCCCACTCATCCCGTCCCACCCTCCGTCTTGTGCTCGCTAAACCGCAGGTAGCAGCACGTTGGGACATCCCATCGATCCCATATTCCACCAACGCTGGCGCGGCATTGGTGCCGGAGGGCATCGTGCCCTACGCGCGCATCCCCAGGGGCGTGGAACCGAAGAAAAGAAAAGATCTGCTAGATGATCACTCATACATCCATCGGCCGCACAGCAGCACGCGCTGGTGCCAGCCTCGCGCTCACCGGCGTACTGGCAGTAGGTGCCGCTGGCGCGGCCTACGCTGGTGGCCCGCTGCTGTGGGCTAACCATGACGATATCGGTAAGCGGTGGACCGTGTGTGCCCACGATCTCGCCGTCCGCGGAACCCCGGGCGGAGAGCCGATCGGGTACCTATACGGACCCAACGAAACCTTCAGGATCGACGACCCCGGCCAGGCCGAGTTCGGCGGCGAGTGGGTCCGCGGTCATACCTTCGGCAACGTGAACAGGAACGGCTACGTCCAGAACGGTTGGTTCTGCCACAGCAACGGCGGATAGCCACAACCAACGACCACACACCGAGGTACTACAGGCTGCTGGCC
>JBOHHD010000167.1:0-1608 GCA_050700515.1 Pseudonocardiaceae bacterium | reverse complement strand
GTCCGGACCCACCCCGGCAAAGGACCCCTCCCGATTCGACGCAATGGTCCCCGAACCGTGGCTCCCTGAACCGCGCTGATGTCGTCCTCCGGGAAGCACACCCTGCTCTGGTGTCGCCGAGCTCGACCACCGCGCTGCCGGCTCAGCTCTCCACAACGCTGTGGTCGAACTCGACGACACCAGAGCTGTCACCCACCAGCACAACTGAAGACCAAGCACACCGAACGTCACCAGATCAGCACATTCAGCGACCTTAAGCAGCCCTGGGGTCGGCCACAGGTTTATGCCGCCAGCTGCCTTTCGCCTGCTCGGCTTCGCACCGGCCGGGCGAGCGGTGCGGTGAACGCGGGAAGGATCCGTTGTGGTGACCACGCGCGATGCCTACTCGTCAAGGACCTGGTCGCCTACGCACCCGGTGACCAGCCGAGAGATCTAATGTGAGACAGCAGATCAGAATGAGGGGCAGGCGATGATCGGAAAGCTGGTGGATCCCACGCGCCGGGTGGCAGTCGGGCTGGGTGCGCTGCTGGTCGTCGTCGCGGTCGTGGTGCTGACGTTGTGGTCCGAGCGGGCGCCCGGTTCGGTGCCCGCGTCGGCCCCGCAACAGGAGTTCAGCGCGGAGCGCGCGCTGGGTCCGCTGGGTGAGTTCGCCACCGAGCCCCGGCCGCTGGGCAGCGCGGCCAGCGATCGCGCCCGGGAGTACCTGGCCGGCGCGCTGCGCTCGGCGGGGTTCACGGTGGAGATCGGCCGGGGAATCGGGGCGTTCACCACCGAGGGCGTCGCGGCCTTCGGGCGGGTGGACAACATCGTCGCCACGCTGCCCGGACGGGACCCGACGGGCAGCGTCGTGCTCGCCGCGCACTACGACTCGGTCGCGGCCGGTCCGGGTGCCTCCGACGACGCGGCGGCGATCGCCGCGATGCTGGAGACCGTGCGCGCGCTGCGCAGCAGTGATCAACTACGCAACGACCTAGTCCTGCTGATCACCGACGGTGAGGAGGACGGCCTGCTCGGCGCGGCCGCCTTCGTGGACCGGCACCCGCTGGCCCGACAACGGGCGGTGGTACTCAACTGGGAGGCCCGCGGGGTCAGCGGCCCGTCGCTGATGTTCGAGACCTCGCGGAACAACGCGGCGCTGGTCGAGCTGTTCGCCGCCGCCGCACCGCACCCGCACGGCGACTCCTCGCTGGTCGAGATCTACCGGCAGCTGCCCAACGACACCGACTTCACCGAGTTTGCCTGCGCCGGCCTGCCCGGCCTGAACTTCGCCTACGTCGGGGGCGCGACGCGCTACCACTCCCCGAACGACGACATCACCCACCTCGACCCGGCCAGCCTGCAACATCACGGCGCGAACATGCTGGGGCTCACCCGCGCCCTCGGTGACATCGACCTGGCCACGCTGACCGCCGACCACGACGCGACCTATTTCCGCTTCCTCGGATCTGTGATCGTCTATCCGACCGCCCTGGCGTGGCCGCTGGCGCTGCTGGCCGTGGTCGTGCTCGCCGGGTTGGTGGCGCTGGCCCGGCGCCGACGGCTGGTGAGCCTGCCTCGGCTGCTGCTCGGCGTCGTCGCGGTGGTGTTGCCGCTGGTCACCGCCGCCGC
>JBOHHD010000166.1:0-2312 GCA_050700515.1 Pseudonocardiaceae bacterium | reverse complement strand
GTGCGTATACGGTGCTCCAGCACTCAACGCCACTCACGGGTGGGTACCCGGTTCACGAGGAAGAAAAGTCCAGCACGGCGGTGTCGTCGCTGATACCCAGCAGGCGGACCGTGGTCTTCTGGTCTGCGCTGCCGTTGCCCCAGCTCACCGTGCTGCCCACGCCGCTGAGGTTGGCTACGCTGCTGCCCCCGGATGGGGAGGTCTGGCGCAGGGCCACCTTGCCGGCTTCGACGGAAACCGACACAGTGCCGCTGCCGATCACGATGTCGACCGGCTCCGAGACGGCGATCTGGCATTGTCCGTCACGACACGCGCCGACGTCCGAGCCATCTGCTGCGGGCGGCAGGGTTGGCGGGACGGCCGAGGCGTCGCCGGGCGTGGAAGTGCCCGCCGAGACCTGCGAACCGCAGCGCGGCGCCAGTTCGTAGGCGCGCGCCAGGACCGGGTCCTCTGCCACCAGCGCCGGCAGGTCGGGACCCGCCGGTTGCATCGAGGCGATCAGCTCGGCGACCTGCCGGGCACGCTGCACCTTCTCCGGAGGTGAGAGGCTGAGGACGACATCCCCGGTCAGGCGAGTGAGTTCGGGCTCGATGGCGTTCAGGGCACCGAGAAAGCCCGTCACCAGCTCGTCTCCGCCCGGGCTTTCCGCGGGGGGCAACGCCGTGAAATGCTGCGACAGGACCTCCATGGTCCGGGGCGCCTCGACGAGATAGCTCATCGCCTTCCCCTCGATGAGAAAGTCCGAGGGGATTCCCGGCACGAGGTCCGGGGGGATCTCCGGCTCGTTCAGGTCCGCGAGCTGGTCTCGGCTCCGTGCCTGCGCGCTCTCGAGCAAATTCGTGCCCTCGCACACACCATCCACCCACGTCACCAGCTCGCGGGTCGGAGCAGGTGGCTGCGCGGCAGGGCCGCTTTCGCCATCGGAGGCGCAGCCACCGGCGGCCAGCGCGAGCAAGAGCACCGCCGCCCACCGAGCCGCCGTCGTGTGGATGCGCATCCGATCCCCTTCCCCTTCCAGGCTGTGACCGTAGCAGCGCGGCACCCGGGCAAGCCCCCGATCGATCGGGACCGGACCGGCCGCCGCACCGTGCGCGAAGGTATCGCCTCGGGTGGTAAGTGAACGAACTCTCACGTTCCTTTCATGGCCGCTCCACCGCCCGCCCGCACTCTCGTCACCATGGTCACCACCGCAGTGCCGATACCTCGCGGCGCCGACCGGCACGCGAACGGCGCGCTGGGCATGCCCAACTTTCGGCTCCATCTCGCGGATCAGGTCCTCTCCCAGACGGGGACGTGGCTGCAGCTGGTGGCCGCCGTCCCGGCGGCGGCGCTCGGCGTGCTGGTGCTCACCGACTCGATCACCGTGCCACTGCTCTACGTCACCGCCCTGGCGTGCGGCGTGGTCTACGCCGTCGAGAACCCGGTGCGCAATGCGTTCGTCGCCGAGCTCGTCGAGCACCGGCTCATCCCTGCCGCGGTAAGCCTGACCAGCGCCATCGGTGCTGCGGGCCGGGTACTGGGGCCGCTGGGCGCCGGCGTCCTGCTGGCCACGACCGACCTCGGCTGGTGCTTCCTGATGAATGCGGCCAGCTATCTGGTCGCCCTGGCAGGCCTGCTGTTCATGCGCCGCGAGAAGCTGCACCTCCCTCCCGGAGGCGGTGCGGAGAGCACCTCGGTGGCGGCGGGCCTGCGCTATGCGTGGCGGGTGCCGGAACTGCGTACGGCGCTGACGCTCACCGCCGTCGTGGCCACCTTCGGCTTCAACCACCAGGTCCTGGTGCCGCTGCTCGCGCACCGCACCTTCGCCGGGGACGCAGGCACCTACACCCTGCTCTACAGCGCGATGAGCGTCGGATCGGTGCTCGGAGCGGTCGTGGCCGCGCCTGCCGGGTCGTCGACCTCCGGTTCCTCGGCCGCACCACGGTCGGCTTCGGCGTCGTCACCGGACTCGTCGCGGTCGCACCGACGCTGTCGCTCGCCGTCGTCGCCGGGGCGGCCAGCGGCGGTGCCGGACTGCTGTTCGTCGCCGCGTCCACCGCTGTGCTCCAGCAACGCTGCGACCCCGCCATGCGGGGCCGCGTGATGGCGCTGGCCGCCATGGTGATCGTCGGTGGACTGCCGGTCGGTGGGCCGATCGTCGGCTGGGTCGCCGAGCTGGCCGGCCCCCGTGCCGGCCTGGCACTGGGTGCCGTCATCGCCGGCCTGGCCGGGGCAGTGGTGCTGTCCCGGCTGTCCACTTCTCGCCCATCACGCCATGCAGGGAGCACGTCATGACAAGGCTCGACATCCCCATGCCGGTCGATCTCACCGGG
>JBOHHD010000165.1:0-4618 GCA_050700515.1 Pseudonocardiaceae bacterium | reverse complement strand
TCCCCTGCCCCGTCCCCCGTCCCATCCCCGCCCCCAGCGCCGGTTCGGTCTCCGGCCCAACCGCTCGTCCCACCGCCGGTTCGGTCTCCGGCCCAACCCCTCGTGCAACCGCCGATTCAACCTCCTCAGCCCAAGGCCAAGCAGCCGGCCGCGATGACTCCGGCGCCGGCGGTGCCGAGGCGTCCGACGGCACCGGTGACGCCGTCGCCCCCCAGCCGGGTCCTGCGGCCAGATGACCTGATCTGTGGAGACTGCGGCGAGGGAAATCCCCCTATCCGGCGGTTCTGCAGCCGGTGTGGGGCCTCGTTGCAGACCGCCACCGTGGTGCCCACCCCGTGGTGGCGGCGATTCCTGAAGCGCTTCGACCGCACGGGGCGGCCGGTGGGCAGCCGACCGAGCCGGCTCAGGGCGCGCACCGTGCGCGGTGTTTTCGCCTTGATCCGCCGTGCGCTCCTCGTCGGTGTGCTGATCCTCGGGTTGCTCTATGCCTTCATCCCCCCGATGCAGGGTCTGGTGAATGCCAGTGTGCTGGGAATCAAGGATCGAGTGGAGGCGCTGTTCGTACGGAATTACGTCCCGGTTCGTCCGACGTCGTTCACCGCTACCGCCGAGGTCGCCGATCATCCCGCCGCGCTGGCGGTCGATTTGACCACCAATACCTATTGGGCCGCGCCGGATGCGGCCGCCGAGCCGACGCTCGTGCTGGGTTTCGACCGACCGACCCAATTGGTACGCGCCATCATTCGGGTCGGCGTGGCCGAGGACTTCCAGGCGCTGGGCCGCCCGGAGACGCTGCACCTGGTGTATTCTGCGGACGGCACCACCATCGGCACCTCCGATGTGGTGCTCCAGGACACCCCCGAGCCACAGGAGGTCACATTCGGCGGAGGTGACGGCGCGACCAGCGTCGAGATCCACGTGGTTTCGGTGTACCGCTCCGTGCAGAGCCCCGCAGTGGCACTGAGCGAGATCGAACTGTTCGAGCGCCGGTGACAGCTGATGATCCATGAGGTGGATGAGGCCTTACGCCGACTGGTCCGTGGCGAGGCGTTGGCGGGTTCGGACGTCGAGGTGGTGCTCGACGCGCCGACCAAGGATTGGGCGGCCCGACGCAACGCCCCGACCGTGAACCTCTATCTGTACGACATCCGGGAGGACCTGCGCCGTCGGGAGCGCGGGTTGATCAATGAGTACGACGAGGACGGGATCGTCACCGCCCGGCACCTGCCGCCGCGCTACATCAAGCTCTCCTATCTGCTCACCGCCTGGACCCAGCGCCCGGAGGACGAGCACCGGCTGCTCTCCGCCCTGCTGACCTGCCTGCTGGGCCACGAATCGATCCCGCCCGAGCTACTCGAGGGTCCGCTGGCCGAGCTGGCCCTGCCGGTGCCGCTGATGGTGGCACTGCCACCCCCGGAGGACCGCTCGTTCGCCGACGTCTGGACCGCACTGGGTGGTGAGCTCAAGCCGTCGCTCGATGTCGTGGTCAGCGCTGCGGTGGACGCCGGGAAACGCCACCCCGCCGGACTGCCGGTGCGCGAGGAGCTGGAGCTGGACTTCGGCGACCTGAGCGGGAGCCAGGCCGACGGCCGGGTCCGCAAGCACCGTCCGGCGCCCGCTGCCTCAGCCGCCTCCGCCGAGTCCGCCGCCCCGCCCACGCCGGCGATGATCCGGACTCGTCGCCGATCCCGATGAGCGCCGATCCCAGCCTGGCTCACCTGCTCGGGCGGCTCTCGGTCGTCGAGGAGCGGGTGCGACGTGCCGTGTTCGGGCGTCGTGAGCTCGACCCGCAGCCCGACGATCCGTTCCGCGGGCTGTATCTCTCTGAGGAGGCTGTCGAGCGGGTGTTGGCCGTCCGCCTGGCCGTAGCCGAGCCGGACCCGGTCGCCGACGCGACGGTGGCCGGGATGGAGGCCGTGGCGGACGTCGCCGAGCAGGCCGGGCAGCCGGTGCGGCTGCGCAAGCTGGCCCGTTCGATGGGGCTGAATCCGCTGGATGTCGAACTGCTGCTGGTCGCGCTCGCCCCCGACCTGGACAGCCGCTTCGAGCAGCTCTACGGCTACCTCAACGACGACGTCACGCGCCGGCGCGCCGCGGTGGGGATGGCGCTGCGGCTGTGTGGGCTTCCGGAGGCCGCGGCGGCGGGCCGGGCCCGGCTCACCGGGCAGGCACCGCTGCTGGCCGGCGGGCTGCTCGACGTGGAGGATCCGGATCGGCCACTGCTGTCCCGGGCGCTGCGGGTACCGGATCGGGTCGGCGCGCACCTGCTCGGCGACGACCGACCGGATCCCGCGCTGGCCACCGTGCTGGTCGCGCGCCCCACGGGAGTGGGCGGTGCCGGGACCACTGCGCTGGCCGGGGCGCTTTCCCGTGGCGTGCGGTTGGTCTACCTGCGGGAACGACCCGGTGGATCGGGTCTGTCGCTGGCCGCGGCCGCGCTGCGGCACTCCGGACTGGGTCACTCGGGTTCGGGCAACTCGGGTTCGAAGGCTCCGATCCTGATCGCTGATGCCGGACGGCTGGTGGGCGAGCCGTCGCCGGTCGGTGTCGCGCGAGCGCTGATCCGCGAGGCCCGGCTGACCGGTGCCGGCGTGATCGTCGAGCCGGTCGAGATGCTGGTCGACCAGGCGCCTGCGGTGCTGCGGTTGCTCGCCGCCGCGCCCGTGCCGGTCCTGTTCGTCGGAACGGCATCATGGGACCCTCGGTGGGCGCCGGAGCCGCCGCTGCAACTGGATGCCGCGCCCGCCACCGCCGCCGAGCGCGGTACGGCATGGCGGGTCGCACTGGACGGTCGGCTCGCCGAAGGCATGGATCCGGCTGCGGCGACCGCCCAGTTCCTGCTCGGCCCCCAGCACATCGGTCGGGCCGCCGCGGCCGCCGCGTTGCATGCCGAGCTGGCCGGAACCCCGGTCAATGCCGGGCATCTGCGCCAGGGCGCCCGGGAGCAGAACGCCGCCGGGCTGGAGCGGTTGGCCCGGCGCATCGAGCCCGCCGTCGGCTGGGACGACCTGGTGTTGCCCGGGCCGACGCAGCGCGCGCTGCATGAACTCACCGCCCGGGCCCGGCACCGCGACCGGGTGCTCGACGAGTGGCGGATGCGCCCCGGTGGTGGGCGCGGGCGCGGCATCACCGGGCTCTTCGCGGGTGATTCGGGCACCGGTAAGACGATGTCCGCCGAGGTCATCGCCGCAGACCTGGGGCTGGACCTCTACACCGTCAACCTCGCCACCGTGGTCGACAAGTACGTCGGAGAGACCGAGAAAAACCTGGAACGGATCTTCACCGAGGCAGCCGGGGTGAACGGCGTCCTGCTGTTCGATGAGGCCGACGCGATCTTCGGCAAGCGCTCCGAGGTGCGCGACGCGCACGACCGTTACGCCAACATCGAAAGCGCCTACCTGTTGCAGCGGATGGAGTCCTTCGACGGCCTGGCCATTCTGGCCACCAATCTGCGGGCCAACCTCGACGACGCCTTCACCCGCCGCCTCGACGTCATCGTGGATTTCCCCATCCCCGACGAGTCCTCACGCCGCGCTTTGTGGGAGTGTTGCCTGGGCCCGATGCTGCCGCAGTGCGACGACATCGACCTGGATTTCTGCGCCGCCGCTTTCGAACTCTCCGGCGGCAACATCCGCTCGGTCGCCGTCACCGCCGCGTACCTGGCCGCCGCATCCGCCCGCCCGCTGGCCATGGCCGACCTGGTCACCGCCGTGGCCACCGAATACCGCAAACTCGGTCGCCTCTGCCTGGACCGCGAATTCGGCCCCTACCAAGAGCTCGTCGGTAGCTCTTCGAGGACGACCACCTCCCCGGGGCGGAGCTCCTGACGATGGCCAACCTCCACCGAGGGAAGCCGCGGGTGGGCTTGGTCGACATCTGTCGATATCAGGCGCCCCGGGGAGATGATGTGCGGGTACTGGAGGGCCACCGCTCAGTGCATCAGCAGTTGACGAACTCCGGACGCTGGTTCAGCAGCTGCGCCCGGGGCGTCACGAACTCATCGTAGGCTTCTTGGGCGTTGGGATCGAAAAGAGCGAGCCGACAACAGTTCTGAAATGCGACCCGGACTCCGAAGTGCTTTTCCACCGCCGACCGCATCGCATCACTCGCCGCCAACCGGAGCAACTGCCCGAATGAATCGTCGTCCGGAGGTATCGTCCGATTGTCGGCGAATTTCGCACCATCGGTCGACAGCTGCTCCGCCAGCTCGTTGACCACCGACCAGGCGTAAGGCAACGATTCGCGTATACATTCGACGAACTCATCGTCGGGTACAGGGCCACGCTGCGCTCGTGCCAGCAAGTCCTGAGGAACAGTTAGTGACATTGCTACCCCTTCATATGTGGTAGAAGATCCCTCTTCACTTAACCTGCTCGTCCGCGACGACACAAGGAGAACGTCCCCCGGCGGCTGCGACGATCCCAGCGCATCGTGGCCGAGTTCGGCATCGAGGGTCGGCTCGAGTTCGTGTTGTGGGCGTGGGACGAAGTCGCCGAACACCCGATGCCCGAGCAGGCCGGGGTGTGGTTCGTCCGGGGCGACCTGACCGCTGTCGACTTCCTCGCCAGAGCCTGCGTGGAGCGCGCGGTCACCGTCGTGGGATCGAAGGTGGCTGATC
>JBOHHD010000164.1:0-17604 GCA_050700515.1 Pseudonocardiaceae bacterium | reverse complement strand
GGGCCGCGACCGCGAGCAGCCAGCGCGCCGACAGCCGGTCCGGTGCACGGGCCGGGTCGGGCGCCACCACGGCGAGCGCCGTCGGTGAGATCACGTAGGACGCGGCGGTGGCGCGGAGCACCCGTTCGGTGCAGTTGCCCTTCCGCCGCTGCGCCACAAGTTCGACGAGCCCATGGCGCTCCAGCGTCCGCAGATGGTAATTCACCTTCTGCCTCGGCAGGCCCACCCTGGTGGCCAGCATGCTGGCCGAGCCGGGGACGGCCAGCTCGGCCAGCAGCCGGGCGCGCATCGGATCCAGGGAGATCTCCGCCGCCGCCGCGTCCTCGATCACCGCCACCTCTAACATGCCAGCCACCATGCTGCCGACAAGTTTATTTGTCAAGAGCGGTGAGGTTGTCGGTTCTCCGTCGAGGGGGAGGCCGGGTCAACGCTGGGATCTGTCGAACAGAGCCCGGGTCTGTGGCCAACGGGCCCCTGTGATCAGGACGAACACGACGCCCAGGAGGGCTGGGAACAGCGCACCGGTGGCCGGGGGCAGGACGGTCAGGTGGGTGATGGCCGCGCCCACCATGACGCCGGCGAGCCCGAGGGCGGCCAGCCCGGCCAGCCGCGGGATCAGCAGGCCGATCCCCCCGGCAAGTTCCAGCGCACCGGTGAGGTATCGGAACCACTGGCCGAGTCCGATCGTGGCGAACTCATCCACTACCTCCTGCGGGCCGATGAGCTTGAGGACCCCGATGAGTGCGAAGAACAGGGCCAACAGGGCCTGAACCACCCACAGCGTGACGTTCAGGGCGCGCCCCCGGGTCGCCGTCGGCGCAGCCTGAGGTTCGCTCGCGGCACTGATGTTGCTCATGGTGTCCTCCTTGTTATAGGTGATCATGACTGAAGCGCTCACTATCAAGACGACGAAGCAGCCCGAAACTCATCACCGCCGCTGTCACAGCGGACAGCTGCCACAGGGTGATGGTTCGTCAGTGAGCGAGGTCGGCGGGGTCGGTATTGGCGCCACAGAGCATGATGGCGATGCGCTCCCCGGCAGTGGGCCGGTATGAGCCGGAAAGGAGCGCGGCGAAGGTGGCGGTGCTGCCGCCGGACGCCGCGATCACCCCTGCGGCAGGCAGCGCTCCGGTCTCGGCCACGGTCAGGATTCGGTTGAACGCCCCTCGGGTTTTGAAGGACCCGCTGTGCTGCATGAACTTCAGCTTGAACCACGTCTGGCCCGCGGGGCCGAGCGTAGCGGGATCTGCCTCGGCCACCGGTGTGCGCCGTATCCAGCCGGCAATTCGACGGCTGGCGGTTTCGACCTCTGCCCGAATGATCACTTCGAGTCGTCCTCGCAAACTGAGATGAAGAACGTTCCCACGGGGAACTGTGCGCTCGGCCTACGCTGCCACCCATGCCGCCGTTGCACCGACGGCTTGTGAATGTCCCTGGCCCGTCGGGTCGGCGAGCACACCGCTGTCGAACCCACGAGGTGAGCAGACCATCATCGTTGGGCCAGGTTCTGCGCGATCGCCTGCCGCGCCACCTTGAGGGCGCGCGCCCGGCTCGTGGTCGCCGAGCAAGACGGGGACCATCAGGTGTCGGTCCAGCAACGGCCCGCGCCCACTGCGGCGAGACCCTGCCGGTCACCCGGCCCCAACTCCGTCATCCCCGAATTCGACTCGTACATCAGTTCACCGGGATCATCGACGTGGTCGAGCCCCACGAGGTGACCGAGTTCATGCATCACCACCGCGCGGGCCAACGCGTAGCCACCGGGACGGGTCAGTGCCAGGGCGAACCAGTCCCGGTTGAGCTCGATCTGGCCGGTGACGTAGCGTCTCGATTCCGGCCCATCCGGCTCGGCGATGTTGCTGCCTGCGGCTCCCGCGATATCTTGCGTCATCAGCGGATTACTCACCTCGTCGACCCAGCCGACCAGCACGGGTGCCCATTGGTTGCCGTAGCGTTCCTTTTGTAGCGGCTTCCGGTCCTGCACCAGGTGCTCCGCGCTGAGGCCGTTCTCGATGAATGCAAGCCCACTGGCGGCGCTGATCTCTCTGATGGCATCGCGTACCAGTTCGAGCCCACGGCGCGGCATGCCCGTCGTATTGACGACGTAGTGGAGGGGACGGCAGGGGTCATAGGTCACGGGGCTGCCGTCGGGAGTGACCTGCTGGAAAACGTAATTCCCGGTTGGCGTTTCGGTCACCAGCGGCAAAATGCGCTCGGCTGACGCATCTGAGGGAAGTGGTGGGTAGGGGCTGTTGACTGCCAGCTGGGGGTAGTGAATGCGGACGAAGATCAGCATCACCACGAGCCCCACGAAACCGACGACGAAAATCACCTCGCCTCGGCTCGGTCGCCGACGCCCCCGCCAGGGCCTGGTGACGCGGGCCGGGACACCGCCCCTCCGGTCGAGTCGATCAAGCTCCGCCAGGCGGTGTTGCATCGTCCGATACCGATACCACGACCGTATCCCGCCCACGAGCCTCACGAGCACCCCTCACACCGGACGACGGCAGCCATCTTATCGAGCAGGATCCGGGATCCCTCCCGAACAGTCGCGGCGCCGATCCGCGAGCGAGCCGGCGTCTGCGGGGACTATCTGGGCGGTCTCAAGCACTCAGCGCATCAATTCGCGACCCGTCGCGCCGGAGTTCCTCGATGATGGCTGTCGGCTTGCCGGTCAGGGTGGCCGCGATGTACCGATCGAATCCGGGCAGTCGCGCGAGTTTCACCGTGATGCGCCGCGTCCGGAGCTGCCGCTGGGACGTCGGCAGGAACCAGCGGGCCGCATTGCGGGCGGCCTGCTGCTTCGCTGCGATCACCGGCCGCCACAGCCGTTCGTATCGGTCCAGCCCGGCCTCTATCGAGTCGGCCCTGGCCAGCTGCTGGGTGAGTATGTAAGCCCCGCCAGCCCGAGGGAGGCGCCCTGACCGGCGAGTAGCGATACCGCCTGGCAGGCGTCGCCGACAAGGGTGACCCGACCGTCTTGACACCAGAGGCTCACCTGGTCGTAGTGACAGGTCTGGTCTCTGTTGATCGCGGTGACGATGATGGCGGGATGGATTACCTAACGGCGGTGCCTGACCACTCACAGCCGGGGACTCAGCAGTCCACGGATAGTCGGCGGCCGGTGTGACTGCGGGTCCTGAGCTGCGGGGAGAGCGCGTGGTGCTGGTGCCCGTCACCGCAGCGCACGTGCCGGAACTTCGTCGGATCCTCGGCACGCCCGAGGTGCGGCTGCGCTGGGGTGAGGAGGCCGCGTCGGAACAGTGGCCCTTCGACGACCCCTCCGCTACCCGGTTCGCCGTCCTGCTGGAGGGGGTGGTGTGCGGAATGGTGCAGTACGGCGAAGAGGAGGATCCCGCCTATCGGCACGCCTCGATCGACATCTTCCTCGATCCTGTCGTGCACGGGCGCGGTGTCGGCCGCGACGCCGTTGCCGCGTTGGCCCGCTATCTGGTGCGCGAGCGGGCCCATCATCGTTTGGTGATCGACCCGGCGGCAGACAACGAGCCGGCCATCCGCTGTTACTCAGCGGTCGGCTTCCGGCCGGTGGGCGTGCTGCGGCACTACGAGCGCGACGCCGACGGCGCGGGGTGGCACGACGGCCTGCTCATGGATCTCCTTGCCGAGGAGCTGGACCAGCCTCGCTGACCGCGGACTGCGCGGCGGCCGAAGGGTCCTTGAGCACAAGGTCGGCACCCTTTGCGGACCGAACTGTCCTCCGTCGGTCATATCGTGGTCTCATGATGACAACAGACGTGCCGATCGACTGGACCCACGAGTGTGTCGAGCAGCTCGACTGGCACTGGCAGCAACAGTTGCGTCCCCGGCTCGACGGTCTCACCGACGCGGAATACCTGTGGGAGCCGGTATCGGGATGCTGGAGTATCCGGCCCCGGGCCCAGGCGAGCACCGCCATGGCGGCCGGGGCGGGGGACTGGGTAGCCGACTTCGAGTTCCCCGCGCCCGACCCCGCGCCCGTCACGACCATCGCCTGGCGCCTCGGTCATATCTCCATCGGGCTGTTCGCGATGCGGGCCAGCGCCCACTTCGGCGATGGCTCGGTGTCGTACCAGACCACCGACTGGCCGTCCACCACCGTCGGCGCCCTCGACCTGCTCGACCGTTCGTACGAGGTCTGGACCTCTGGCGTGCGTGCCCTCGACCAGGACGGCCTGGCCCGGGCCGTCGGCCCCGCCGAGGGACTCTGGGCTGAGCACTCGATGGCGACGCTCATCCTGCACATCAACCGCGAGGCGATCCACCACGGCGCCGAGGTATCGCTGCTCCGCGACCTGTACCGCGCATCATTCCCGGCCGCGAACGGAGCGGCGTGATGCCGGAGTGTTGATTCGACGTTGAAAGAACGGGGATATTCCGGAGATTCCAGCGAGTTATCAATAAGGGGTGATGCCTCAATACCTGGAGAACATGTCCTACAGCGGACTGGACACGCGACGTCCACCGATCGCAGCCGGGCGATGCACCTGCGGCAAGCTCTGTCTCGCGTCCGAGCGAGCTGCCAGGGAAGTGGTGTTCGAAGCCCGGCTGGCGCGTGCCGTCCGCAACAGCCACCGCCGTCGAGAAGATCGCTACTACCAGTGTCGCTACGGAGCTTGGCACACCACCAGTCAGCCGCAGCTGAATGCCAGGGGGAGGGCGGCATGAAGGCACCGTCCTCGACATCATCTAGTCCGGCTCCGGCGAACCGACGGGGCTCGGTTGGTCGAGGACATGTTCGAGGTCGCTGATGGCCATGGGTTTGGTGAGGTGGGCGTCGAAACCTGCCTGTAGCGACTGTTGACGGTCGGCATCCTGGCTGTACCCGGAGTGGGCGATGAGCCGAGCAGGCTGGGCGTCCGGGTCACGGCGAAGATGTCGGGCCACTTCATAGCCGGTGATGTCGGGCAACCCGAGGTCGCACAGGACGAGGTCGAAGCGCTGCTGGTGGGCGGCGGCGAGCCCATCGTGACCAGTGTGGGCAACTGTCACCTGGTGACCCCGGCGTTCCAGCAGGGTCTGGTAGGTGGCGGCCAGGTCCACGTTGTCCTCGATGATCAGTGTGCGCAGCACGGTGGGGGACGGGGAAGCGGGGCGAGGGTGTGTCGTGCCCGAGTCCAGCGAGCCGATCAGGGGCAGCTGAACCTGGAATTCGGCGCCGGTGGCAGGGCCTTCGCTGTGCGCGGAGATCATGCCGTCGTGGAGTTCGACGATGCTGCGGACGATGGACAGACCCAGACCAAGACCGCCCGCGTCGGTCATCCCTGAGGGCACTGCTCTGATGAACACCTCGAACATCCGGTCCACGGTGGAGGGATCAAAGCCGATGCCGTCGTCCTGCACGGCCAGCATGGCGTGATCGGTCGTCGCGGTCAGCTCGACGTGCACCGTCCCGCCTGGACGGGTGTATTTGCGCGCATTACTCAGCAGGTTGCCCAGCATCTGGGCCAACCTGATCCCGTCTCCGTCCACGGGTACCGGTTGCTCCGGAAGCGACAATCGCAGCGTTCGATTCGTCCGGGTGTACTCGGGGCGGATGTCCTGTACTACGGCCTCGACCGTGATCCGCAGATCCATCGGCCGACGCACCACCTCCAGCCGACCGGTCAGCGCCCGGCTGGCATCGAGCAGATCGTCGGTCATCCGCACGAGAGCCTTGACCTGCCGTTCCAGTACGGCCAGGGCTGGATGGTCGCGGATGTCCAGGGCAAGGAGTTCGGTGGCGGCCAGGACCGCGGCGAGCGGATTGCGCAGCTCATGGGACAGCGTGGCGATGAACCGATCCTTGGCCTGCTGCCGCTTCTGCAGTGCCTGGTCCACGCTGGCCAATTCCTCGTAGGCGTTGCGCAGTTGCTGGTTGACGTCCTGCACCTCGCGGGCTCGAACGAACAGGTCGGTCTCTATCCGATCTACCCGCATCTGCAGTTCGGCGGCCGCTCGCTGCTGATTGCGGTCCACACCGTGACTCTGCACGAATTCTGTGACGTCCTCGACCCGGTGAATGATGTGAGTGACTTGTCCGTCCGTCCCCAGCACCGGTGTATTGATCGGGCTCCAGTATCGCTCGACGAAGTAACTCTCTGCGTCGTCACGGTCGATCGGGATGTCGTAGCGCTGCAGCGCCATGGTATCGGCCTGACCGGTGGTCAGGACTGTCTCCAGGGAACGACGCAGGTTGCGTACGCCGTCCGCGGTGGGGTCGTCCGGATTGTCAGGGAATGCCTCAAAAACCAGCCGACCGAGCAGAGCATGCCGATCGGAGGCGGTGGCGGCCAGATACGCCTTATTAACCGCCACGATGATCAGGCGGGCGTCAAGCACCAGAAAGGGTGATGGGGCAGTGTCGAACAGCTGCTGGTAGTCCAAGGGGGAGAACGGCTCGTCAACGATCAGAGGCGCATTCATGTCGTTACGGATCCAGCCGGTACCCGAAGCCACGGACGGTTGTAATCCGGGGCGCGGCCACTTCGTGGGCGAGGAGCTTGCGGCGCACTCGGTAAATGTGTTCGGCCACTGTTGAGGCCACCTGCCATTTCCTTGAGGAGTCCCATACGTGCTCCAGTAGTTGCTCGGGGGAGAAAGTCTGGCCGGGCGACGCCGCGAGGAAGGCCAGCAAGGCGTACTCCAGCGGGGTCAGGTCGATAGGGCTGGTCGCGGTCCGAATCTGTCGGGCGGCCGTGTCGATCAGTAGCATGCCGAGTCGGATGATCGATGATGGGTGGTGCGGGTGGGTACGCCGTAGCACGGCCCGGATCCGAGCGGTCAGTTCGCGTTGGGAGAAGGGCTTGACCAGATAGTCATCGGCGCCCAGTTCCAACCCGACCACTCGATCGGTCTCCTCGCTACGGCCAGTCACTATGATGATCGGCACGTCACTGGTGCTTCGGAGGGTGCGCAGCAGGTCCAGTCCGTTGCCGTCGGGTAGTCCCAGATCCAACACGACCAGGTCGACCGGCTCGCGACGCATCGCGGCCAGGCCCGACTTGCCGTCCAGCGCCTCTACCACCCGGAACCCATCACGCTCCAAGTAGGCCCGCGACATCGCCACCAGATCGGCCTCGTCGTCGATGAGGCCGATCAGCGGGCAGGGACATGCTCCCTTACCGGGGGCGTTCTCCGCGGCGGAGCCCATCTGTTGATCCCCTGTTGAAGGAATGTGGATCCCCCGGACACTCCCGCAAGCTATCACTAACGGGTGACACTCAAAAGCACTATAAGTGGTGGCCCTGGTGGGGAGGGCTGCTGTGCCCGGGTTGCCTGATGTCTGCACCGGACGCGCGGAGCTCGCCACCGGCAGCCGCTTCGTCCGTGGCCTCGGTGACCTCGACCGGATCGGAGGTTGGTCACCGCGGGTCCTCATCGGTCGGCGGGGGCCACCCGAGACCCGCTGCCCAGCCTGATCTTGTCTGGCAACGTCGCCGTCTCGAGCTCGTAGCCCCGGGAGTTTATGGGAGCGTGTTATGGGATCGTGGAAGGATCATAGTGAGCCATCAACACTCTGATGCGGGGATATTGACTGCGCGTCAAAATCGAACTACTCGCGGCGTCGCGGTTGTACGGGAGCTCGGCGCTCTCGATGGCGTTTGGTTAGGACGTATCCGGGTGCCTGACCAGAAAAAGCAGCGCGGTGACCGGTTCACCATCCACCAATCGATGTTTGTCCGGTCGCTGCGTCCCGTGCTTGACATGCCCCTCATGGCCATGATCAGTCCAGCGCAGATCGCCCTGTTATTAAACGCCTACTGGGAGGGTATAGCGAAAATACTGCCTGAGCCATTCGATCCTGCTGGTAACCCTCGGGACTATGTTATTCAGCAGAACCAAGGCGTGGTCGTGTTGCACGACGTGCTTCCGTGGGTCATCGAAGTTATCCCGGCGGGGGGCAGGTCGTTGACCGACCCCATCGCCTATGCCGATGTCATGCAGGACTTGCCAACGCTCAGTAGTGAGATCATGAGCAATCACCGAGCTGCACCGGTGTCGGGTGCGGCATTCTGGCTTTCGGGCGCTGCGGGGATGGCCTCGCAGTTCAACGGTGATGCAGGGCGCAAGTGTCTGTTCGTCCACGTGCGGGCACTGATCCCTGTCCCTCCCGAAGGGCTGGAAATCCAGGACCGCCTGCTGGGCCAGGGGTGCAGAGGGCCTCAGCTCTTGGGCCGTCCGGACAACCGGACCATATTTCCTGACGGATCACGGAAGGCGCAGTCGCGGACGCCATAGGCTTGGTCGATCGGCTCCTGGAGCACCTCGGCGCCCGCGGCGCGGATTTTCTCGAACGTGGCGTCGACGTCGTCGGTCGCGAAGATGACACCGTTCAGCGAGCCCTTCGCCAGCAGCGCTCGCAGCGTCTCCCGATCCGTCGGACTGACCATCCCAGCGGGCATGAGTCCGATCTCGACGTCTGGTTGGGACAGCGGGCCAACGGTCAACCAACGGAAATCCTCGAGCTGCGCGTCGATGCGTACCTCCAGGCCGAGGATGTCGCGGTAGAAGGCCAAGGCTTCGTCCTGATCGTGAACCTGGATGAAACAGTGCGAAAGTGTGAGATCCATGGTCGGCACGCTACGCAGGCGATGCCGTCGGGGCTTCTCGAATCCTGCTCGGTCGCGTGACGGCTTTGGCGTAGCACGCCGGGATGGCAGCGCCGGCGTCATGGTCGCGCGCGCGGTAAACGCTCGGGCTCTCGCCGACGAGCTCGGTGAACCGCGAGCTGAACGAGCCCAGCGAGGTACAACCGACCGCCATGCAAACCTCGGTCACCGTGAGGTCTCCGCGACGCAGCAGCGCCTTGGCCCGCTCGATACGGCGTGTCATCAGGTAGCCGTAGGGCGCCTCGCCGTAGACGGCACGAAACCGGCGGGCGAAGTACGCTGGCGACATCAACGCGGCGCGGGCGAGCGCCGGGACGTCCAGCGGGCGCTCGTACTCCCGGTCCATGAGGTCACGGGCCCGGCGCAGATGGGCGAGGTCCTCAGGCGTCACCCGGCCAGCATCCCATGGCACGGAGGCTCGTCGATGCCCCGGCCGGTTCAGTGCTCAGCGATGTTCATCGCCCGCCCGCTGGCCACCACGAGCGTGTCCGTGCTCTCGCTCTCGTTCGGTTCCATGATCCGCAGGCCGGCTCAAGGACTCCGGCAGACCCGGTCAGAGGTACTGCGGCCGCGGACTGCCATGGGGAGGATGGCGGGGTCAGAACTGTCCGAACAGCCAGTGGCCGGGTTTGTCGGGGGTGGGATCGAGGCAGAATTCGCGCACGGCCGTGATGATTTCCGGCGCTGACACCGATCCGTCGTGGTCGCGATCGAACGCGGTGAACACGCTTTGCACCTGATCCTCGGGCAGGTCACAGGCTCGCAGGAGGCAGAGAAACTCCGTGGCCTGGAGAGTGCCGTTCTGGTCGTGGTCGATCAGCGTGAGCACTGCCTGGGCCAGGGGAGAGATGTCGTGGTCGAATCCGTCGCCGTGGGCGGCTTGGGAGGTGATCCACCGCAGAAACTCGGCTCCGCTGACCCGGCCGTCGTCATCGGTGTCGGATCTGGCCGCCACGGCTCGCCATAGTGCCCGGTACCCCTGTCGAACGGCGAGGGCCTTGGTCGAGCCGGGAGGCTCGCCGAACGCCTGCACAAGGCGCAACGCGAACACCTCGTAGTCATCAAGCGTGAGGTGACCGTCATTCGTCGCGTCGATAAGGCTGAATCGGAGCGGGGGGCTGGCCTGCGTCGTAATCGGTGGGTGCGCAAAGGGCACCTCATCGGTCAGCCGCTGATCGGTCCAGGCGATGACGTCCTGGTGGCCGGCACCGAGCAGGTCGACGTGCGTGGCGCCGTCGTGGCGGATGAAGCGCACACTGGTTCCCGCCTCCCCGATGTCATGGACGAACTGCTCGACGACGGCCACCGGCACGATCTCGTCGGCAGCCCCCGCGGTGATCAGCACGGGCCTGTCCATCCGCACCACCGGCACCCGACAGGCGTGCAGGATGCGGTCCATCCCCGGCCAGGTGTGCAGGTGGGTGATCCCCACTTCATCGTTGGTCAGCCGGGTCGCCGCGCGGAACATCTCGATCAACGTCACCGTCATCGCCGACTCGACCAGCTTGTCACCGGCATCGGTGAGGAATGGGCGGGCGTCGAAGTCAGGGTGCGAGGTGGGCAACCCGGCGAGCAGGAACGGGGGAAACACCGAGACCGGGTCCGCACCGTTGGCGGTGATGATACTAGATCAGCCACGGCAGGTGCACCAGGGGCGCGAGCGCGACCGTCCCCCGAAAGTCCAGCTCCGGGGCATACCTGGCGGCCATCAGACCCACGAACAGGGCCGCGTGCCCGCCCTGGGAGAACCCCCCCACCAGCCACCGCCGACCGACCCGACGATCCAGACCGCGAGCGGCGCGCACGATATCGACCACATCATCGGCGACCGCCTCCCCATTGAAATACGGATGCGGCCCCGGGGTCGCCAAACCCTCGTAGTCACTGGCCACCACCACATATCCCGCCGCCAACCACCGGGACACGTGCTCACGTTCCAACCTCGTCAACCCCACCCGCGAGGGAGCACACAAATCCGACAATCCCGTGGTGCCATGGGCATAGCTCAGCACCGGCCATCCTGCCACTGGCACCGCACCGGCGGGCAGGAACACCGACCCACTGACCTCACGCCCCACCCCGTCATATCCCACACCCTGATACACCACCCCGACCGCATGAGCCACACCACCCGGCCAGAACTCCGCGGGCAAAGGATGACTGTCGAGCAGGGTGCCCGGCTCAGGCAGCGGGGATGTGGCCGTGCCATCGAGACGAGATCTCATCGCCCTAACTTCTCACAACCCTTTTGCCCTTTCGTATTCGGTGGCCGGGGCGGCTTATGCATTTTCCCGACCGCTGATCGCACGGCTGGCAGGCCGAGGACAGCGCCAGGGCCACCGTGGCCCACGCACCACCCCTCACGTCATCCTGAGCTGGGCGAGTTGGCCGATCGAGCGCACGTGGCGGCGCGTTGCAGCAGCAGCGTTCGTTCGCGTTCGTTCCGGGTCATCGACGCCGCGCGCTCGAACTCCTCGCCTGCCTCGGCGAAACGCCCGAGCTTGGCCAGCAGGTCACCGCGCACGCTCGGCAGTAAGTGGTAGCCCCGCAGTGCCGGTTCGGCGATCAGCTCATCGACGAGTTCGAGGCCGGTGGCCGGTCCGAAGGCCATCGACAGTGCCACCGCTCGATTCAGCTCCACGATGGGGGAGGGGGCGAGTTTGGCGAGCGTCTCATAGATCGCCGCAATGCGTGCCCAGTCCGTCTCCGCTGCGGTACGCGCTCGTCCATGGCAGGCGGCGATCGCGGCCTGCAACGCGTAAGGGCCGAGCACGCCCCCGAGCGCCTCGGCGCGCTCCAGCGCCGCCAGGCCACGACCGATGAGCAGGTGATCCCAGCGCGCGCGGTCCTGATCTAGCAACAACACAGGCTCTCCGGACGGGCCGATCCGCGCGCGGGAACGCGACGCCTGGATCTCCATCAGCGCGACCAGGCCGTGGACCTCCGGTTCCTTCGGCACCAACTCGGCCAGGACCCGGCCCAGCCGCAGCGCCTCCGCGCACAGCGTAGGCCGCATCCAGTCGCCCCCGGCGGTCGCCGCGTAGCCCTCGTTGAACACCAGGTAGAGGACCTCCAGCACGGATGTCAATCGGGTGGCGCGCTCGTCGGCCGCGGGAACCTCGAAGGGCACGCGCGCCTGCGCCAGGGTCCGCTTGGCCCGGACGATCCGCTGTGCGACGGTCGATTCGGAAATGAGAAATGCCCGCGCGATCTCCCCGGTCGTCAGCCCACCGAGCAAGCGCAGCGTGAGCGCGACCCGCGCCTCGGTGGACAGCACCGGGTGGCACGAAATGAACATCAGGCGCAGCAGGTCGTCGCCCAGATCCTCATCGGGGGCCGCGTCGAGCTCCGATCCGGCCCCTTCGGTCCCGAGCTCACGACCGAGCTCGGTGAGCTTTCGCTCGAACCGCTCCTTGCGGCGCCAGAGATCGATCGCGCGACGTTTCGCGATGGCCATGAGCCAGGCGCCCGGGTTACGCGGGACGCCCGACTCCGGCCACTGCTCGAGCGCGGCGACCAGCGCATCCTGGGCGAGATCCTCGGCGACACCGACGTCACCCACCATCCGCGCGAGACCGGCGATGAGCCTGGCCGACTCGATCCGCCAGACCGCATCGATCGCCCGCTGGGTGGTGGGTGCCGTCACGGCGTCCCATCAGAGCAGCATCCACTGCGCCGCGGCAAGACTCCAGGCGCGCTAGGACTGCTGTTGCGCGGCTGCCTGCGTGCGCAGGCGCTCCTCCTGCTCCCGCAGTTCAGGGGTGAACTCGGCGCCGAAGTCCTCCGCCTCGAACACCTGACGAATCTCGATCTCGGACTCCCCGTCCATCGGGTTGGGGCAGCGCTTGACCCATTCGATCGCCTCTTCCCTCGACTTCACCTGGATCAGCCAGAAGCCGGCGATCAGCTCTTTCGCCTCGGTGAACGGTCCATCGATCACGGTCCGTTCTGACCCCGAGAACCTGACCCGCGCGCCCTTCGAGCTCGGGTGCAACCCCTCACCCGCAAGCATCACACCGGCTTTCACCAGCTCCTCGTTGTACTTCCCCATCTCGGTGAGCAGCTCCTCGCTGGGGAGCACGCCCGCCTCGCTGTTCTGGTCGGCCTTGACCAAGATCATGAATCGCATCGTGCTGTCTCCATCTGGTCGGGTTCTGGTCAGGTTCGGAGCCGTTGACCGGCGTGGTGTCCCCCGGTGGGCCTGGCTCTCACCAAGGCGTCGAACGAGGGGCGCCGACATCGACACGTCGGACCATCTTTTTCTGGCCGGGTTTCTCCGGCACCCGGAGATCGCAACGAAAAATCGGTCGCGGTCGTGCTCGGGCCTCGCCAGGATTGTCAGACCCCTCAACCACACTGAACTGACCGACACGGGACAGGAGCCAGGCAATGAATCACGCGATCTGGGCCGAGGGGCTGGTCAAACGCTTCGGCACGACCACCGCCCTGGACGGGGTGGATCTCGCTGTCCGCACCGGCACCGTCCTCGGTCTGCTCGGCCCCAACGGCGCGGGCAAGACCACCGCCGTTCGCATCCTCGCCACGTTGTTGCGGCCCGACGCGGGGCATGCCACGGTCGGCGGCTACGACGTGGTTCGCAACGCCCATCAGGTGCGTCAGCTGATCGGGCTGACCGGGCAGTACGCGGCGGTCGACGAAGCTCTCACCGGCACCGAGAACCTGCAGCTGATCGGCAGACTGCTCGGGATGGGGCGGCGTGACACCAGACAGCGTGCCCGCGAGCTGATCACCAGGTTCGGCTTGGTGGACGCGGCGGGACGGGCGGCGAAGACCTACTCCGGAGGCATGCGCCGCAGGCTCGACCTGGCAGCCAGTCTGGTCGGTCGACCCCAGCTGCTCTACCTTGACGAGCCGACCACGGGGTTGGACCCGCGGAGCCGTCTGGATCTGTGGGAGCTGGTGCGCAGCCTGGTGGCCGACGGTGTCACGGTGCTGCTCACCACCCAGTACCTGGAGGAGGCCGACGAGTTGGCCGACGAGATCGCGGTCATCGACCACGGCAGGGTCATCGCGACCGGGACACCGGAGGAGTTGAAGGCCAAGACCGGTGCCCAATCCCTCACCGTGCGACCGGTGGATCACGCCGACCTGCCCATCGTGTTCTCCGTGGTCAGAGAGCTCGCCGGGGTCACGCCAGAGGTGGACGGCCAGCGCGTGACCGCGCCGGTCACCGATCCTGCGGTGCTCCCGGCCGCGGTGCGTCGGCTCGATGACGCCGGCGTGGTCATCACCGAACTCACGCTGCGCAATTCCAGCCTGAACGAGGTCTTCCTCTCCCTCACCGGGCATCCGGCCGAAGAGACCGCGCCGGCTGAAGAGACCGAAGGAGCTCTCGCATGACCGCCGTGACCGTGACCACCGCGACCGGAGCGCGAGAACTGGCTCCCCGGGTCAGTCCCGTCCAAGGGCTACGGCAGACGATCACCCTGGCCTGGCGCACGCTGGTGCAGATCAGGCACAACCCGTGGGAGCTGGCGGACTTCAGCTTTCAGCCGATCATCTTCGTGCTGCTGTTCACCTACGTGTTCGGCGGCGCGATCGCCCCCTCGACCGGTGAATACCTGACCTTCGCGCTGCCCGGACTCATCGTGATGAACATGTTCTTCGTCACCATGTACGTCGGTATGGGGCTCAACACGGACCTCACCAAGGGCGTGTTCGACCGGCTGCGCTCGTTGCCGCTGGCCCGGTGGGCGCCTCTGACCGGTCGCATCACCGCGGACCTGGTGAAGCAGGCTTGGTCGATCGCTCTGCTGCTCGGTATCGGCGCGGTCCTCGGCTTCCGGATCGGCACCTCAGCTGCCAACGTCCTCGCGGCGGTTGCGCTGATCTTGGTCTTCGCGCTCGCCTTCTCGTGGGTGTCGGTGCTGGTCGGCGTGCTCGCCAAGGACCCGGAGAAGGTGCAGCTCTTCGGCATGACCGCACTGTTCCCCATCACGTTCGTCAGCAATGCTCTCGTGCCGACCAACACAATGCCGGGCTGGTTGCAGGCGTTCGTGAACATCAACCCGGTGACGGTGCTCGCCGACGCATGCCGCGGGCTCATGGTCGGCGGGCCAGTGGCCGGGCCGGTCCTCTGGTCCCTGTTGTGGGTGGCCGTGCTCGTCGCTGTCTTCGCGCCGCTCTCGTTGTGGGCACTCAAGCGCCGGGTATGAGCAACACCCCCGCCGCGCTGCCGGCTTGCGCGGTGGGGGAACCATAGTTGGCATATACCCTTGAGCCTTATCGACATCGGACGAATAGGAATTTTTTCGGACGGGTAAGTCTGCCGTTCAGATATTCCATTCGGTGTTTGCTGTCGTGGTTTCTACCATACCCCCAGGTGTCGACATGGTAGGGCCCTCATATGTTCTTTACGTGTGGCAGCGGCTCAATCTCCTCAACAATTCCTCACTTCCGAGGGTGTAGCTGAGTTGATTTATACCCTGTTCGGCTCGGGACCCCTCCCGGCGCAGTACTGGTAGTCATCCCGGCTTCGGCATTTCATCCTGGCGCGCAGGCACTGCTACGGAGGCACGCGCCCGGTTCCCGCAGGGTGCAGTTGTTACCATCCGGTATTGATTCTGGGGCCGGATGCGAATGACCTCCCCGCCGGGGAAGAGATCGACTATGCCGAACCCTGGCCACTGATCGGTACCTCAGTGCCCCCTGTACATGGCCAGACAGAAATATGTCTCTCGCCATCCGAGCTTGGTGAAAACCCGGAGAAAATCCTTGGCAAGAAAGCGCATGTTGTCGACAGGCCAGGGACTGGGCGTCTACGTGACGGTTGCGTAACACCCCAATCTGCGGCGATACAGTCAACGAAACCTGAGCTGGGTATGCCTGCACATGACACTAACCACCCGCCATGGCTCCCACCACCAGGAATGGTTCACTCCCTGTCGCCACGGCGTCGGGCAACGGGGTGTCGGGGGGGTCATGGGACAGGTCCTGCTCGCAGGCGAAGAACCGCACGAAGGCTCGGCGCCGGCCGGTGACGTGGTCGCGGATGGTCCCCCGCAGCATCGGATAGCGGCTCTCCAGCGCGTCGAGGACCAGGCGCTGCGTCGCCTGACCCTCCACGTGGAGTTCCACCTCACCGTTCACGTGGGCGAGATTGCGCAGATGGGTGGGGAGTACGACGCGGATCATGGCAACGTCTGCACTTCGACGGACAGCACGGACGGAAGATCGCGGACGATGGGTGCCCAGTTGTCCCCGGAGTCGGTCGAGGCGTACACCTGCCCGCCGGTGGTGCCGAAGTACACCCCGCAGGAATCGAGCGAGTCGACGGCCATCGCGTCGCGCAAGACGTTGACGTAGCAGTCGCTCTGCGGCAGACCCTTGGTAAGTGGCTCCCACTCGTTTCCGCCGGTACGGCTGCGATATACGCGCAGCTTTCCGTCGAGCGGGAAGTGCTCCGAGTCGCTCTTGATCGGGACGACGTAGATGGTGTCCGGCTCGTGCGCGTGCACGTCGATCGGGAACCCGAAGTCGGTCGGCAGGTTCCCGCTGATCTCGTGCCATGATTCGCCGGCGTCGTCGCTGCGATTGACATCCCAGTGCTTCTGCATGAACAGGACGTCCGGTCGCGACGGGTGCATGGCGAGGTTGTGCACGCAGTGACCGACCTCCGCATCCGGGTCGGGAATGCCTTCGGACTGCAGGCCGCGGTTGGTCGGCCGCCACGTCTTGCCGGCGTCGTCGGTCCGGAACACCCCCGCCGCCGAAATGGCGACGAACATCCGCCCGGCGTCGGTCGGATGCTGAATGATGGTGTGCAGGCACATCCCCCCGGCGCCGGGCTGCCAGGACGACCCGGTGTCGTGGCTGCGCAGTCCGGACAGTTCCTGCCAGCTCAGCCCGCCGTCGGCCGAGCGGAACAGGGCGGCGTCCTCCACCCCGGCGTAGACGGTGTCCGGATCGGTCAGCGATGGCTCCAGGTGCCAGACTCGCGCGAACTCCCACGGGTGCGGCGTGCCGTCGTACCACTGGTGAGTACCGGGCACACCGTCGTAGGCGAACTCGTTACCCACCGGTTGCCACGTCGCGCCACCATCGTCGGAGCGCTGGATCAGCTGCCCGAACCAGCCGCTGGACTGCGAGGCATACAGCCGATCCGGCTCCACGGGAGATCCCGCGACGTGATACATCTCCCAGCCCGCGAAGTGGGGACCACTGACCTCCCACCGCTCCCGCTTGCCGTCCGCGGTCAGGACGAACGCGCCCTTGCGCGTTCCCACCAGTACCCGTACTCCACTCATGAGATGATCTCCGCTCTCGTCTGCCTGACCTGTCCGGTCACGGCCCACGCACCTTATGACGAGGGTCGGACAGAAAACTCATCGCTCCAGCGCAGCAATCGCCCCGGATGCGCTCTTGATCGTCAAGCAGTCCCCGCCTGCAGGGGAGCCGGACGCGGTTGTCGTCGTGTCGCTACCTGCTGTCGGACTAATCGTCGACGTCAGTATGCCCGCCGAGCTCTACCTGTCTGATGTGGACCGTGCACACCGGCCGCTGTACCCGCTCACCTCGGCCCATTTGCGATCACCACGGATGATCCACCGGATCAACTGGGCTGCCTGTGTTGCTCCATTGCGCCGAACGAAACATGGCGTGGTACTGGTAGTGAGACCGGGGTTGCCGCTGGTCGTCCGAGCCGGCTCGCTCCCGTAGATCTCTTTTTCGCGTGTGCCGTATCTCAGAACGGCGCCCCAGCCGCCCGGGCCCGGATTCCCGCTACATGCACCGTCGGTGTGAATTCCATCATCCGCTCGGCTCTCTCGTCTGGCACACCGCCAACATAACCCATCGCTGCTCTCCACGGGACTTCTCAGCGACTGCGGAGGTATCGCGGTCGACTATGCGAATGGCTTGCTGAAATAGGGCTATCCCAGCGTAAAGCATCGCGCCCTCTGAATGGTCGTACCACCATGCCCCTCGCGGGCGAGCGCGAAACCTTGGTCTCAGGTGAGGTCGACGCGTGCAACGGCGCGCGTAGGATCGCCGTTGT
>JBOHHD010000163.1:0-17281 GCA_050700515.1 Pseudonocardiaceae bacterium | reverse complement strand
GAATAGTACGGAGTGTGGACCCGGCACGAATGGTGCCGCACAATGCGACCTCGGCACGATGGCCGCGGTTTCGGAATCCCCCGCCCGGTTGCAAGCGGTACTCGGCGACGCAGCAGAGGTCTGGGTGGCCAACCTCAACGCGCCGAAGCAGACGGTGATCTCCGGTACCCGATCCGGGATCGAGCGGGCGGTCCGGCTGCTCGGTGCCGCCCGGATCCCGGTGAAGGTCCTCGGGGTGGACTGTGGATTCCACTCCCCCCTGGTCGCCCCCGCCCGCGATCGGCTCGCGCGGGTGCTGGCCGACGTGCCTATCACTTCCCCGCAACTGGCGGTCTATGCCAACACCTCCGCCGCGCCCTACCCGGCCGAGCCGGCACAGATCGCCGAGCTGCTCGCGGAGCACCTCGTACAGCCGGTCCGCTTCGCCGAGCAGGTCGAGCAGATGTACGCCGCGGGCGCCCGCCTGTTCGTGGAAGTGGGTCCCGGTGCCGTGCTGACCGGACTCGTCGGCCAGGTGCTCGGCACGCGCCCGCACCTCGCCACGGCGACCCAGGACATGGGCTGCGGGTTCACCGCATTCCAGCACGCCCTGGCCCAGCTCAGCGCGCACGGCGTCGCCCTCGACCTCAACCGGCTCTACGAGGGCAGAGTGAC
The DNA here is from genome assembly GCA_050700515.1 of Pseudonocardiaceae bacterium. Taxonomy (GTDB): domain Bacteria; phylum Actinomycetota; class Actinomycetes; order Mycobacteriales; family Pseudonocardiaceae. The sequence continues at coordinate 16,627 of JBOHHD010000163.1, read as the reverse complement.
GCGGTACCTACGGTTGGATGCCCTAAACGAGGACCTCGCCCCTGCCCGACTGGCGCCCACCACCTGGATGGTCGGTGGAGGCTCCGCGCACCCGCTGCATCCGGCAACCCCGGTTCAGGAGCGATCCGCGCCGGCACGCCCACTGGCACCCGTGTCCGCTCAGGCACCCATCCCCCCTCAGGCACCTGCCCCGTCCCAGATATCCGTCCCACCTCAGAGATCCGTCCCCGCACCGGCACCCGTTTCCCCGCCGGCACCCGTCTCACCTCGGGTATCCGTCCCGGTCACAGCCTCCCCCTCGCTCTCTGTCCCAGGACCGACCGAGCAGGCGTCGGCGGATCAGCATGCGGTCCCGCTGCGCTTCCAGCAGCTCATGGGCAAGTTCCTGGATGTCCAACAGGAGGTCATGGTCGCCTACCTGCAGGGCGCGCAGCCGGGCTCTGATCCAGCTGTGAAAGCTCCTGCTGTGGCCGCTCCGGCAAGAGCGCCATCCCCCGCACCCCAGCTGGCCGCACCTCCCGCACCTCAGGTAGCAACACCCGCCGCAGCCCCCATGGCGACGCCGACCCCGGTGCAGGTGGTGGCGCCGGTATCGGCAAGCTCAGAGCCGCCACGCGCCGATCAGGTCGCCGGCGAACTGGTCCGGCTCGTCGCCGAGCGAACCGGCTACCCCCCGGAGATGCTCGGCCTGGACATCGACATGGAGACCGACCTGGGCATCGACTCGATCAAGCGAATCGAGATCCTGGCCGCAGCAACCCAGACCCTCCAACCACACTCCACCCACTCGACAACAGTCAGCGAAGAACAGATGGAGACCCTGGCCAAGGCCAGGACCCTGCGCATCCTCGTCGAAGCATTCCTGGCCATGGACCCCGCCAGCAGCAACGGCCACGCACCACCCACGGCCACCCCAGCGGGAACGCACGTGGCGGCCCGAACCACCGATGAAGCGACATCGCCACCGAGCGCCGACTTCGAGGTGCCCCGTTTTCTCCCCACCGTCGTGGACGCCCCGATGGGCACGGCGACCCGACCGCCGCGGGGAGTGGTCGCAATCACCGATGACGGCCAGGGCATCGCCACCGAACTGGCCGAATCGCTGCGCGGCCAGGGGATCGCGGTAGCCCTGATCCAGGATCGGCCCGGCCCGCTGGACATCGGGCCGGACGAGTACGCGGCGACGCTCGGCGACGCGCAGGCCGCACGCGGTCTCATCGAGGCGGTGCGTCAACGGCAGGGAGCGATCTCCAGTCTCGTGCACCTGCTCCCCCTGCGGGCGGGGCCGTCCTTCGAGGCCCTGGACATCGGTGCACAGCAGGCACGGGTCGATCTGGAGGCGCGCTCGCTCCTGCACCTGGCCCAGGCCGCGAGCGCCGATCTGCGGCGAACAGATGCCCAGACCAGGTTGATGGCCGTGGTCCGGCTGGACGGGGCGTTCGCTTACCACAACGCCGGCTCGTCGTTCCAGCCGAGCCAGGGGGCGGTGACGGGTCTGGTGAAGACGCTGGCGCGGGAATGGCCGGAGGTCGGGTGCAAGGTCGTCGACCTGGCTCCGGCAACTCCGAACGCCGGCGAGCTGCTCGCTGCGGAGCTCGAATCCGATGATCATCAGATCGAGGTCGGTTGGTCGCACGGCCGCCGGCTGGCGGTGCGGCTGGCCCCCGCCCCGCTGCCCACCGCCGCCGCAGGCGCCACCGACCCGATGATCACGTCAGACTCCGTCGTGCTCATCGTCGGTGGAGCCCGTGGCATCACCTCCGGCGTGGCCCGCGAGATCGCTCGGCGCTTCCAGCCGACGATCGTCATCGTCGGCCGCTCCGGCGTCCCCGAGGGCAACGAGGCCGGCGACACCGCCGGGATCACCGAGCCGAGGGCGCTGAAGATGGCGCTGGCCACCCGGTTGGGGCGCCCCGGCTCACCGGCCACCCCGGCCCAGGTCGAGCCTGCTTACCGGCGCCTGCTCGCGGACCGGCAGGTACGCGCCAACCTGCAGGCCATCACCGAGGCGGGCGCTCGGGTCCACTATCACCAGCTCGACGTCCGCGACGCCGAAGGCGTCACCCAGCTCGTCGACGACATCTACACGACGCACGGCCGGATCGACGGCGTCATCTACGGGGCCGGGGTCATCGAGGACAAGCTGATCCAGGATAAGATCACCGATTCGTTCGACCGGGTCGTACAGACCAAGACGATCGGTGCCTTCGCGCTGGCCCGCGCGCTGCGGGCGGAAAGCGTGAAGTTCCTCGTGCTGTTCTCCTCGATCAGCGCGCGCTTCGGCAACCCGGGGCAGGGGGACTACGCAGCCGCCAACGAGGTGCTCAACAAGCTCGCGGCGTGGCTGGATGCACGCTGGCCGGGCCGGGTGATGTCGCTGAACTGGGGTCCCTGGAAGACCGCCGGGATGGTCTCCGATGAGGTGGAGCGACTGATGAACGAGCGCGGCGTGCGGCTCATCCCGCACGAGCGCGGGGTCGCCGCGCTGATCGACGAACTGGACCAGGGCCGCAAGGGAGACGTGGAGGTCCTGCTCGGTGCCGGACCCTGGCAGGTGGCCACCCCACTGCTCGAGGACGCGAAGGTCACCCAGGCGCAGGCGGGTACCGCCCTGACCCGGATGCTCGACCCGGTTCGGGACCTGTATCTGCGTGATCACTGCTTGGACGGTCACCCGGTGCTGCCGATGGCGGCCGCGATGGAGCTGATGGCCGAGGCTGCGGCCGGAGCCAGACCCGGCTACGAGGTCGCCGAACTGCGCGAGGTGCAGCTCCTGCGCGGGATGATCCTGGACGACGGCCCCCGGCCGATCACTGTGCAAACCGTGGGAGCCTCCTCGCTCCCCGACGGCGGGATCACCTTCGAGGCAACCATCGTCGATGACCGTGCCGAGCGGGTCGCCTACCGGGGCGGGGTGGTCCTGCGCCCCGTGCTACCCGAAGCGCCGCCAGGACCGGTCCGCTCGTCCCCCGGACTCGACCCGTTCCCGATGACTGTCGAGCAGGCATACGACGAGCTGCTGTTCCACGGTCCGCTACTCCACGGGATCACCCGAATCGAGGGGATCAGTGACGACGGCATGGTCGCGACGCTGCTGCCCTCCACTCCCCAGCGCTGCCTGGCCGGCGCCGGACCGGGCTCCTGGATCGTCGATCCGGTACTGCTCGACAGCGGCTTCCAGCTCGTCCTGCTCTGGGCGCGCCTGCGTCTGGACATGACCCCGCTACCGGCACGAATCCGTAACTACCGCCGCTTTGCCGCGGTGCCGGACGGGCCGGTGCGTTGTGATCTCCGCACGCGGGTGCGCGCCGGGGGGCACATCCTCGACACGGAGTTGGCGTTCCTGGACGCCCGGGGGCACCTGCTCGCGTCCGTCGAGGGAATGGAGTTCGCCGGCAGCCGATCGCTGAACCGGCTGGCCAGCGTGGTTTCGGGAGGTGAAGCTCGATGAGCACCCGAGGTGACATCGCCATCGTCGGCATGGCGGGCATCTTCCCCAAAGCACCCGATGTCGCGACCTTCTGGGAGAACATTCTCGCCAAGGTGGACGCGGTGACCGACGCGCCGCCGCAATGGGGTGCCGATCTGGTCTACGATCCGGCGTCGTCGGCCAGCGACCGCATCTACACCAAGCGGGGCGGCTTCCTCGGCGACCTCGTCCGGTTCAACCCCCTCGCATACGGCGTCCCGCCCCGGGCGATCGAGGGGAGCGACCCGGAGCACTTCATCGCCTTGCAAATCGCCCACGAAGCACTCGACGACGCGGGTTACCTCGACCGGCCCTTCAACCGGGGCCGCACCGGCGTGATCCTCGGACGCAGCATCTTCGGTAATCGGGGTATGGCCACGGTCTTCCAACACGGACTGGTGATCGATCAGACGATCCGGCTGCTCGCCACCCTACGCTCGGACTGCTCGACCGAAGAGCTCGAGCGGATCAAAGGGGAGCTGCTCGCCAGTGTGCCGCCGTTCAACGCCGAGACCGCGCCCGGCCTCGTCCCGAGCGTGATGTGCGGACGCATTGCCAACCGTCTCAACCTGATGGGCCCCGCCTACACCGTGGATGCCGCCTGCGCGTCCTCCCTGGCCGCCGTCGAGCTCGCCATCGCCGATCTGGAGAGCGGGCGGATGGACATGGTGCTGGCGGGCGGAATACAAGCGGCCACGACATTCCTGGTCTCCCTGGTGTTCTGCCGGCTCAGCGCGCTGTCCCGGCGGGGTGAGGTCAGCTCGTTCAGCCCGGATGCGGACGGCACGCTGCTCGGCGAGGGCGCGGGGATCCTCGTGCTCAAACGCCGAGAGGACGCCGAGCGCGACAACGACCGCATCTACGCCCTGCTCAAGGCGGTCGGGATGGCCAGCGATGGGCGTGCGGTCGGCATCCTGGCCCCGGGCATCGAGGGCCAGGAGCTGGCGATGCGCCGCGCCTACGAGCGGGCCGGAATCGCACCGCGCACGGTGGCCCTGGTCGAGGGGCACGGTACCGGGACCCTGGTCGGTGACGCGGTCGAGCTCGAGGCGCTCGGGAGGATCTTCGGTACCGAGAGCGGGAAGGACGAGCCCGACAGCCGCGCCCGCAATGGCCACCCCGCGCCGCGGTGTGCCCTGGGCTCGATCAAGTCGATGATCGGCCATCCGATTCCCGCCGCCGGAGTGGCCGGGCTGATCAAGACCGCGTTGGCGCTCTACCACAAGGTGCTCCCACCGACCCTGCATGCCGATGCGGGTAATCCGAAGCTGGAATCCGCACCCTTCTATCTCAACACCGAGACCCGGCCCTGGATCCACGCAGGCCCGGAGCCCCGCCGGGCGGCGGTGAGCGCGTTCGGGTTCGGCGGGATCAACGCCCACGCCATCCTCGAAGAACACACCGGCAACGGAGACACCGGTGATCAGTCCCCGCCCCATCTGCATCGCAACTTCGACGCCGAGACTGTCGTGCTGTCGGCCCAGGACCGCAAGGAGCTGCTCACCCGTGGCGATGAGCTGCGCCGACTGCTGGTCGACCACCCGGAGCCGGCCCTCGTCGACCTCGCCTACACGCTGAACTGCCCGATCCCCGCACCCGCCGCATCCGCCGCCCGGCTCGCGATCGTGGCCACCTCGATCGCCGACCTGAAAGCCAAGCTGGAACGTGCCCTGAACCGGCTCGCCGACCCGGGTTGCCACCGTATCGAAGAGCGCAGCGGCATCTACTACACCGACGCCCCACTGCATGCACCGGGCGCGCTCGCCTTCCTGTTTCCCGGCATGGGCGCCCAGTACGTGAACATGCTCGCCGATCTCTGCGTCCACTTCCCCACCGTCCGCGTCTGGTTCGACCTGCTGGACCGTGGTTTCGCCCAGCACATCCCCGGAGCGCTGCCCAGCGAGGTGATCTTCCCGCCCCCCAGCGGGCAAACCGCCGACCCGGGCATGCTGTGGTCGATGTCGCGCGGCTTCATGGCTCTGCTCGCCAGCAACCAGGCGCTCTACAGCTTGCTCAGCACCCTCGGTATCCAACCCGACGCGGTGGTCGGCCACAGCACGGGCGAGCACTCCGCCATGGGGGTGGCCCGCGTGAGATGGGCCGACGAAACCGAGCGCATCAGGCACTTCCTCATCGCGAACGAGGGCTATGAGCGGCTCCACGCCGAGGGCCTCACCCCGACCGGCATCCTGCTCGCGATCACCACCTCCGATCGGGAGCGTGTCCTGGGCCTGGTGGAGCGCAGTGCCGGTGCCCTGAGCATGGCCATGGACAACTGCCCCCATCAGATGGTGCTGGGCGGCTGCGTCGAGGCGGTGACCGCAGCCGCGGACGAACTCCGGCAGGCGGGAATCCTGTCCACGGTGTTGCCCGTCGACACTCCGTTCCACACCGCTCACTTCACGAAGTTCGCGGACCGCCTGCGCGAGATATACGAAAGCGAGGGGCGGGTCGAGCTGAGGCCGTCGCACATCGCCGTGTACTCGTGTGTCACGGCAGCACTTTTCCCGAGCGAGCCGGACGCCGTGGGCAAGGTTGTGACCGACCTGTGGTCTCACCCGATCCGGTTCCGGGAGACGATCGAGGCGATGTATCGCGATGGAGTACGGATCTTCGTCGAGGTCGGTCCCGGTGGGAACCTCTCCGCGTTCGTCGATGACACCCTCAGTGGGATGCCCCACCTGGCGGTACCGTCCAATGTCGCCGAACAGTCCGGTCTGACCCAGCTCGCTCATCTGGTGGGGCTGTTGGCCGCGCACCACGTGCCGATGGACCTCGAACCGCTCTACGTCCACCGGTCGCCACAGCGGCTGCCGATGGAGAACGGCCGGGTGGCGCCGCTGGCCAAGCCCGACGACCGCTCCATGCCCCTTCCGGTGAGCTTTCCCCTGCTGGAGCTGGACCAGCCGCGCCAACCCGTCCAACTGGACCGGCAACCGCTTGAGCCCGTCCAGCTGGACCGGCCACCGCTGCGGCCCGTCCAGCTCACGACCGGTATCGAGCCGGCTGAACAGGTCGGGCCCGCGCCCCTGGGATCAGCATCGGGCGTGCCTGCCCGTGATCAGGTGATGCAGGCGTATCTCGCCACGATGGAGCAATTCCTGGACGTCCAGCGGTCCACCATGGACATCCCCCGGCCAGCTGCGGAGCTCCCCACACCGGCCGAAGGGCCACGGTTCCCGCTGCTCGGCTCGGTGGTGTCGCTGGTCGACGGCGAGGAGCTGATCGCCATCCGCCGCTTGGACGTCGAAGAGGACCTGTTCCTCCACGACCACACCTTCGGGCGCCAGGTCTCGGTGACCGACCCGTCGCTGCTCGCCCTTCCGGTCGTCCCCTTGACCGTGAGCATCGAGATGCTGGCCGAGGCGGCGGTGGCCCTGTTCCCGGGCCAGGTGGTCGTCAGCATGCGCAACGTCCGTGGCTATCAGTGGATCGCGCTGGATGAGGGCCACGCGACGTTGCGCCTCGTCGCCCGGCGGGCTGCGACCGGAGCCGGCCGGGAGGTGAAGGTCGAGCTACAGCGCCTGGGCGAGGACGCGGTATCCGGAGACCAGGCCGGGACCAGGGTGGTCGAGGGAGTGGTCCGCCTCGCCGACTCCTACCCCACCCCGCCCGCCGGCGCCCCGCTCCCCCTCCGCGCCGAGCGGCCCTACGTGCAGGGCACCACAGCCCTGTACCGATCGGGACGCATGTTCCACGGCCCGCGCTTTCAGGGCGTCATCGCACTGGATCGCTGGGGCGAGGACGGCACCGAGGCCACCATGCAGACCCTGCCCACGCACAACCTGTTCGCCTCGACACCCGAGCCCGCCCTGCTCACCGATCCGATGCTGCTGGACGCCGCCGGGCAGCTCGTCGGCTTCTGGGCTCTGGAATACCTCAGCGACGGCTTCACCGGCTTCCCCTTCCTGCTCGAAGAGCTCCAGGTGTTCGGGCCCCATCCGGCTTCCGGCACACCGGTGCGGGGATTGGCCAGGATCGCCTACGTGAGCGCGCGGCATGTCCGCGCGGACATCGACCTCGTCGGACCGGACGACCGCCTGCTGGCCCGGCTGGTCGGCTGGACCGACCATTGCCTCGACCTACCCGAGGCCCTGTCCCAGACGATGAACAGCTCCCCGCGCGACGCCGCGCTCGGCGCCCAGTGGAAGACGCTGGTCGACGGCCTGCCGGCGGCGGAGACGTTCATCTGCTGGCGCATTGACGAGCTGCCGCTGGACGCCTTGACCGCGCACGGCCGGATCCCCCAGCGGATTCTCGCTCCGTGGGTTCTCAGTCGGCGAGAACGGGCCGCCTGGACGAGCCTTACGGGTTCCGAGCAGCGTCGCAGCGAGTGGCTGCTCGGACGGGCAGCAGCCAAGGAGGCGACGCGCGCGATCCTGCGGAATTCCTTCGACCTGGACCTGTATCCGGCCGACGTCGACATCACCACCGACGAACACGGCAACCTGGTGGCCGGCGGATCCTGGGCCTCGGGAATGCAGCGGGTGCCACTGGTGTCGCTGGCGCACTGTGCCGGCGGCGTAGTCGCGATCGCCGGTGCTGACCCGCGCTGCCAGGGCATCGGAGTCCATCTTGAGCGCATCGACCGAACCGATACCGCCATCGGGCACTTGTCTCTCGACCCGCACGAACGAGCGCTCCTCGCCCCGCTCGACAGGGCCGAACAGCAGGAGTGGGCACTGCGCCTGCGGTGTGCCCGAGAAGCGGCCGGCAGTGCCCTCGGGTGTGGTCCCGCGGGCTCAGCCGGCCTGGCCACGGCAGACATCGACCTGAACAGCGGTGTTGTTCGGATCAGCGCCGGGCCGTCACCGACGACGCCGCTCGTCCTCGGTCCGGAGTCGCTGATCGTGCGCACCGTCCGCGACGGCGACTGGATCGCCGCCACGGCCATTCAATGGGAGGAACCGACCAATGTCTGACAGTGCCGCTGCCCCAGGAAGGCCACCGGAAAGGGAAGATCCCCCAGGAGATGAAGGCATTGTGCGAGCGGAGCGCAGGGAGAGCCGGACCGGAGGCGGAGGCAGGTATCCGGGAACGATGCCGCAAGTGGCGGTGGTGACGGGCGCCGCCTCGGGCATCGGACACGCGTTGGCCATTGCCCTCGCGGCGCGCGGGGACATGGTGATGGTGGCCGACATCGACCAGCAGAGGGCGGAGAGCGTCGCCAAGGAGTTGGAGACGCGTTACCCGGGCCACGTCGAGGGGGCGGGCGTGGATGTGCAGGACGCCACCGCGGTGACCGGACTCATCCAGTCGGTCAAGGACAGGCATGGACGGCTCGATCTGATGTTCAACAACGCCGGTATCAGCATCGGCGGGGTGGCCGAGGAGCACACCCTGGACCACTGGAACCGGGCCATCGATGTCAACCTGCGCGGCGTCGTCCACGGCGTGCATGCCGCCTATCCGATCATGCTCGAACAGGGCTTCGGCCATATCGTCAACACGGCATCGCTCGCCGGTCTGGTGCCCACCCCGCTCAAGATCGCCTACACCGCCACGAAACACGCCGTTGTGGGCTTGAGTCTGGGGCTGCGCAGCGAGGGAGCCGACCACGGCGTACGGGTCAGCGTCGTCTGCCCCGGATATGTCGACACGCCGCTGCTCGACAATGTCAACCAAGGTCTGCCGCAGACGGTCGACGGTCCCCATGCCCGGGAGCGGGCCATCCGCCTGCAGGGCCGGCTGTACCTGCCCGACCAGCTTGCTCGCGACATCCTGCGCGGCATCGACCGCAACCAGGCACTGATCGTCACGCCTGCCTATGCCCGGATCGCCTGGTGGGTCGCCCGGTTCACCCCCTCAGTCGCACGCCGGAACTCAGCCAAGATCTTCCGACAGATGCGGGGATCCCTACCGGCGACCACCCGGGAGGGGTGATCCTCTCTCACCAGCGGGTCGTCACCGGAATGAAAGTCACGAGATCTCCCTTGACCTAGAACGGTGCGTTGGGAGGGGGCTCTGTGGTGTCGTCGGGGACGGGTAGCGGCCAGCTCGGACCGTCCGGGTCCCCGAACCAGATGATGTGTCGAGGGTAGGTCCACGCGGTACCGGGCCTGGGGGTCGGGTTCGCGGGTGATTTCGGCCCATGATCCGTATCACGGATCGAGCGTCCCGAGACCAGCAGATCCAGGGCGCGACACCGGCACTCCGGCGGGCAGGGCTTCGGCACGACGAGCGATCTCCTTCTGACAGTCGTCGAGCCTCAGTCTCTCAACATGCATATTCGTGAAACGGGGTCGACATCAAGGTTACATCGCTATGATGTAACTACTGTCGGGTATGCGGTCCGTTGACTGGGCCGGGAACCAGGGGATGTCGGTGCGCGTGAGCTTGTCGGGGCATCGCTACGTCGTCATCGACGAGGTGCTGCCGGACTCGGATGCGGAGACCGTCTGGCAGGCATTCCAGGCGCTGCCGATGAAGCCGTCTGAGCGGGGCAGTAATGCGCGGCGGCTCGACGACGGCGATGCCTATCATGGGGTTTCGAAGCGGTTTGCGGTCTCCGATATCGGATCTGCGGGTACCTCGCTCGCACAGACCGTGCTTTCCGGCTCTGCACTGGCCGCACCCGTCATTGGTGCGGCCGGCACCGAGTGGACGTCGTTTACCCTGATGCCGTGGCGTTATCCGGCAGGCGGTCAACTGGGTTGGCACAACGACGGTGACTCTCAGGGGTCGGTCACCGTGGCGGCCTATGTCTGGTATGTGCATCGGTTCTGGAGCGCATCCTGGTCCGGAGATCTGCTGTTACTCGACGAGCCGGCAGATGCGGTGCGCGCCCGGGCCAAATACGACCTGGAGGTCGCGATCATGCTAGCCGACGACCCGGTGTGCGTGCTGGCAAAGCCGAACCGGTTGGTGTTGTTCAAATCAGACACCTATCACATGGTGCGGCGGGTCGACCGGACTGCGGGTAACCGACACAGATCGTCGTTCACCGGGTTTTTTTGAACGGTGACGAAGGGAGGTGAACGAAAATGAGCATAGAGGACATTCAGGCAGAGTTGGAGGCGGCTGAGATGACCGTCGCCGAACTGGCGATGCCGTGGAATCACGGCGGCTGATCTACCCGGCGGCCCCGTGGCAGCTGGCTGACTTGATCGGCTCTCAGGGGGCCGCCCATCCACCATCTAGGAGTGGCCTTGACTGGCAAGGGATCATGCCTGCACGAAGTCGGGCCAGCAGTGTTGGCGAGCAGCGTCTGCCGACTTCACTATACCGGACGACTGCAGGCGAAGCGTGCGCTGATCGACCGGGCAGTACCAGCCGCCCTCCCGGCGATTCCGGTGACCCGGAAAACCTCCCAACCCAACTACATCACAGATCTGGGCCTGCGAATCTACGCCGAGGCAGCGGAGTTTCTCCGGCTACACGTGGATCTCAACCCCGAGCTGCGAGACAGTACGATGCTGGAGTTCGGGTCCGCTGTCGCGGAGATCGCTGCGGCATGGAAATCTGGTGAGCTCACCGAGCGTGAGCTGAGTGCCTACCTAGACGCGACGGTCTCGTTGGCCGGTGACTGGACCCATGCGAATGAGATCGTCCGCGCAACGTGCACCGGTGATCGGATGCCGGACTCCTACTTGCTTTGCACTTACGCCGGAGCGATTTGTGCCGCTACAGATCAGCCCGCACGACTCGATACCCCGGAAAGCAGTCCGGCGCGGCTGTTGCTCCGCGCCGTCGAAGCCGCATCCTCACCGGTCGACAAGTGCTTCGGTCTGCTCCGGGTCGCCGCCTGGAAGCTAAAAAGAAAGAAGCGACGGGACGAATGCCTACACCATCTTGAACAGATTCGCTCGCTCGCCGGCGACGCGTGGCGGAACCGCCGCGTGAGCTCCGCCGATCGAGACCTGATCCATGCGGTATGTGACAACCTGCAGGCCTTCGCCGAGTTCCTTTCCGGCGATGTCGACGCTGCGGTAGCCACGATCAACCGGGCACTTCGCCTTGTGCGAAACGACGAATGGGTCGCCGTGGAACATGATGCCGCCCTCCGTTACCGGACCCAGATCAGGACCAATGTGGCGCAGCTGCGCTGGAAGACCGGGGATCGGCCCGGTGTGCAGCCGCGCTGGACCGTGCCGGGCGCAAGGGCGCAGCCGCCGAGGTGCTGCAGCGGGCAGTGCACGACCCGCTCGGGTTCGATGAGGCGCTCTGTGCCTGAGAACTGCACGCCGGCGCTCGAAGTCCGGGACGTCTCGCGGGTTTTCAGCCGTGGCGAGCGAGCCGTTGAAGCGGTCCGTGCGGTGAGCTTGCAGATCGATTCCGGCCGAACCACGGTCGTACTCGGGCCGAACGGCGCGGGCAAGACCACGCTGGTGCGCATGTGCGCGACGTTGCTGACGCCGACGTCTGGGAGGATCGCGGTGGCCGGCGTGGACGCGGTCCAAAATCCGCGGAGCGCGCGAAAGCACGTCGGGCTCGTGCTGGGTGGCGACCGCGGGTTCTACCTTCGGGCCACCGCCGATGAGAACCTGAGCTACTTCGCCAGCCTCATGCAAGTGCCGGTTCGACGCCGACGCATGGTGATCGACCAGGTGCTGGCCGAGGTCGGTCTCACGGAGCGTCGCCGCGACAAAGTCGAGACGTATTCGAGGGGTATGCGGCAGCGGCTGCACCTGGCCAGGGGGCTGCTGGCCGACCCGCCACTGATCCTGATGGACGAGCCCACGATTGGCCTGGATCCGGAGGCCGCACTGGCGCTGCGTGAGCTCGTCGCGCGGTTGAACCACAGCAGCCGGTCGATCTTGCTGACCACGCATTATCTCCACGAGGCGCAAGCCTTGGCGGACGAGGTCGTCGTGATCATGAGCGGCGAGGTGGTCGTACGCGGAGCCGTGCGCGATGTCGCCGACGCCGCCGGCGTTGGCGATGTCACCACCCTGCAGGTGCACTCCGCCCCGGCCGAGTTGATCGCCAGGATCGGTGAGATCGCGGGCGTGCTGGACGTCCAGTGCGATGAGATCGTCGGCCAGCGCTCGCTGACAATCGCTTGGGCGGCCGGACCGAGCAAGCCGCAGGATGTCCTCGAAACCTGCCGGGACGCAATGCCCACCGCGGTGGTGACCCGTCCCGCGACGCTAGAAGAGGCGTACCTGGCGCTGGTCGGACGGCGGCGGGAGACCGTGCCGTGACGCTGCTCGGCACCCAGATCCGCGAGACTTGGTTTCACCTGCGGTTACTGTTGCGCAACAGCTACTTCATGCAGCTCGCTCTCACGACACCGCTGGTCTTCCTACTGCTGCGCCGATTGGCGAGCGCGCATACCGCAGATCCCACTGCATGGATGGACGCCTGCACGGTCGGCATGTGGAGCACCACCGCGACCGCAGTCGGCCTGATCGGGTTCCAACGTTTTGAGGGCACACTGGAGCATCTGGTCATGACGCCGCGGCCACTGTCCACAGTGCTCGCACCGATGGTGTCGGCCTGTTCGCTGCTGGGATTTGTCGGGCTGCCATTGGTGATTGCGCTGTCCTACTTCCTCGACCTGCCGATTCGAATCGAGCACCCGATGTGGTGGGCTTGCGGTGTGCTGCTGTTGACGATCGCCTGCGCGTCCTGCGCGTTCTGCCTGTCAGGCCTGTTCGTGATCACCCGGCACGCATTGGTGTACGAACCGGTGCTGATCGCGCCAGCGATGTTGTTGACTGGCGTCGCCATCGCCTATGACCGGCTGCCGCTGTTCGGCAAGGTGGCCGGGTTTGCCTTCCCGGTGACCGGCGCAGTCCAGCTACTGCACCACGGAGTGGGCGCCGCCGACAACGGCTCGGCGATCGGATGGGCTGTCCAGTCACTGCTTGCCGCGGCTGCCTTCGTGCTATCTGCCAGGGTCCTGCTGCGGTTCGCTGAGTCGAAGGCCCGCCAGGATGCGACGTTGGCCCTCTCATGATCGTCGCGACTCTGTCCGCCTACCGAGCCGCGATCTGGGACTCGATCGTGATTATCGCACGCTCGCTGGACTCATAGCAGTCGGCGCGTACGTTGCTGGTCACGCTCGTCGTGGGGCCGCTGTTCCAGGTGCTCTACCTGACCGCGATAGGCACCACCATCGAGCATGATCCGCGCACGATGGCCGGTGTCGCGCTGAGCTCGAGCCTGCTCATCACGGCGACGGCTGCGGTGGAGTCAATCGCGGTCGTGCTGACCTCGGACCGCAACAGTGCCACGCTGTCCTATGTCATGCTCTCGGCGCTGCCCCGGGCCGTCGTGTGGGTCGGCCGGTCGCGGTGGCCAGCACAGTCGGACTTGCTGCAGGCACGATCGGGCTTTGCGTTGCCGTCCTGACCATCGGGAACCCTTCGCTGCTCGGTGAGCTAGGCTGGTTGCTTCTGATCCTGTTTGGCACGGCAGTCGCCTGCGCCGGGCTGGGCTTCGGCATCGGCGCATTTAGTCTGCGCCTGCGGGACAACTACCTGCCGGCAAACCTGACAATTTCGCTGATGTTGGTCCTTTGTGGAATTATCGCCCCGGTCGGCTCGCTGCCGCACGCCGCCCAGCTCGGCGCACGCGTTCTTCCGCTGACCTCTTGCATTGAGGTGGGGTGATCCACGCTTGCGTCCGGAGACGCCAGCGCCGTGCTCGGCAAGCTGGGCATCGGAGTTGGGGTCGGTCTCGCCTGGTTCCTGGGGGCTGCGTGCTGTGGTCCTGGATGGAGCGACATAGCAGGGCGAACAGCTCCTACGAGCTATGCTGAGTAATACGCCAAGTCTGGCCGCCGGTCGGCTCGTCACGTAGCGGAGTCCACGACCAGCGTTCGTCGAGTGGAGCCGGGTGCATTCTCCACGGCAGCTGCCTGCCGGAGACCTGATCTGCGGCCACTTGACGGCGGCGGTCTTCCCGGCCGGGCCCACGAGGTCAGCGCGGCCGGTCAGGTCCATAACGGACAGTCCAGTTCGGTGTGTGCTGGATGACAGCTCGCACTCGCCGCCTGCGGGGGCCAGAAGTCGGCCATCCGCGCTGATCAGCGGTTTTACGCCGTCCGTTCGTATTCGTTGAGCAAGCCGCCCAGAACTGGGCGATGCTTGATCCGTGCAGAGCTGAGGTCCGCCGCGGGGTAGATCGGCCGTGGTGGGCGAAGGTCGCGGGCGCGGTGGGACCGTCTGGGGATTTTCACAAACGACGATCCCTGTGGGCCGCTACCCGGGACGTTGATCCTCACTCTGTGCCTCGCCCTCGCTCTGTTCATCGCGACGACGGTCGCGCGCCGCCATCACCACCACCATCAGGGTGATCACCAGGGTGGGTATCACGAACGGCAGCGCGGTGATGATCGCGTGGTGGGCCAGCACCACCTCACCCGCGAGCAGGCTCATCACCCAGCTCGCACGCTGGACGGGACCTGCGCTGGGGGCGCAGCAACCGGTGGCACCGTGACAGCGGACCGGGCCACCCGGGAGACGCCCCAGCCGAGCAACAGCAGCAACAGCAACGCGCCGATCAGCACCACCACCGACGCGGTGGTCCACAACCAGCTGGGCACGTCCTCCTTCAACTCCCGCTGCAGGATCGGCTGCTCAGCGCCGACGTCCCGGGTGAACTGCGGCAGCGCCGGGACCTCGGGCTCACCGATCACCGCGTCCGCGGGGAGGTAGACCGGCACGGCGGCGAGCGTGCGCCCGTCGTGCAGCCGCACCAGTGTCTTCCAGTCCCCGTAGAGCGGCATCGGCTCGGTGGTCCGATAACGGCCGTCCCCCAGCGGCACCAGATGGTCGACGTGCAGGTCACCGCCTTGCCAGGCGGTGAGCGTCAGCCAGGACGGCTCGTCGACCGCCGAGGCCGGCATGATCCGGACCACGGCCTGCCCGGCGTCGGGCATGCTCGTACTGGCCACTCGGGTGATCGTGATCTCGGCCCGCACACCGTCCGGCACGGTGATCACCAGCCCATTCGCCACACCAACCCCGAGTACGAGGACGAGGCCGGCGAACAGTGACCGGGCCAGGGCGGGCCGAGGCAGCCTACCCTGGAGGCCCAGCGCTACCAGCGCCCCGCCGACTCCACCCGCGACGCCGCCCGCCACCGCCATGAGCGTGCCCTCGACGAGCATGTCGGGAGTCCAGGGCAGCCGGAAGGCGACCTGGGTCCAGGCGTACTCGGTGGCGAACCCCACGGTACCGATGAGCAGACCGCCGACGACACCCAGCGCGAGCGGACGCCGCGCCAGCAGCACCGCCGCGAATTCCACCAGCAACGCCTCGGCCAGGTACAGCGGGATGCTGGCGAACGGCTCCCCCAGGACCGGCCCAACGATCACCGCGACCCCACCGCGCAGGACGACGTAGAAACCCACGGCGAACAGCGTGCCGCCGCGGCCCATCCACAACCGGGCGGTGACCAGAGCCCCCGCCGCGGCCATCGCGATGAGCAGCGGCTGGTGCACCATCCGGAACTGCGGCACGCCGAAGTCCCATTCACCCTGGAACACCGACAACCCGGCGAGCAATCCGCCCATGATCAGGCCACGCCGGACGAAGAGCCCGAGCGGGGTGACCGTTTCGGCCTGACCGGCGCTACGGCGGGCCAGCCGCCCCTCCTGCTCGAGCACCGCGAGGCCGATCAGGGACAGCCCCGCGCCACCGATCATCATCAGATGGGTGGGCCCCCACAGGGTCACGTCCTGGCCGAAGAGCCGGTGCCACACGTCGTCGAGGGGGAAACCCAGCAGGGCGAACAAGCCCGCGCCCGCTATCAGCACCCCACCGACCGGCGCATACCAGCTCCGGGTGATCCGTACCGCGGCCGGACCGGGTCGCTGCCCCACCGGCAACACCATGGCCAGCACACCGGAGACGAAGACGCCGAACAGCCCGAACATGATCGGGTAGTGCGCGAGGTTGGCCAACGGCCCCTCATCACGACCATCAGCGATGTGCAACGAGATGTCCCAGTACATCCCCAGCAACGCGGTGATCAGCGAGAACAACGCGAGGGTCGAGGGCAGCTCGACCCAGCCGGGCTGGCCTGCGCTGAACGGCCAGCGCTCGGTGATTCTGGACAGCCACCCCAGCACCGGGATCCGGCCGGTGCGGTGCCCGTAGCCGAGCAGCAGCAGCCCCGCGGTGAGCAGAGCCGCCGCCGTGGACGCGAGCACGATCTGGTCGAGCGCGGCGCCGCCGGCCGGCCGCAACACCTGGGCCAGTGTGGGAA
>JBOHHD010000162.1:0-11021 GCA_050700515.1 Pseudonocardiaceae bacterium | reverse complement strand
GCGGCGGGATTCCTCGGGATGGCGATCCCGGAGGAGTTCGGTGGCGGCGGGGTGGGCGACTTCCGGTTCAACGCGGTGCTCGGCGAGGAGGTCATGCACGCCGGCGCCGCCGCGGTGGGGCTCGGGTTGACCCTGCACAACGACATCTGCCTGCCCTACTTCCTGGACCTCGCGACGGACGAGCAGCGTCGCCGCTGGCTGCCCGGCATCGCCTCCGGGGAACTGATCACCGCGATCGCGATGACCGAGCCGGGGATGGGATCAGACCTGGCCGCCATGGCCACCACCGCGATCCGAAAAGGTGACCATTACCTGGTCAACGGGTCCAAAACCTTCATCACCAACGGCATCAACGCCGACCTGGTGATTACTGCGGTGAAGACCGACCCGCAGGCCCGCCACCGGGGAATGAGCCTGCTGGTGTTGGAACGCGGCATGGCCGGCTTCGAGCGCGGGCGCAACCTGGCCAAGCTGGGCCAGCATGCCCAGGACACCGCGGAGCTGTTCTTCCGCGACGTGGCAGTCCCAGTGGCCAACCTGCTCGGCACCGAGGGCGGCGGGTTCGGCCACCTGGTGGACCGGCTGCCCCAGGAACGGCTGTCAATCGCCATTTCCGGGGTGGCTGCGGCGCGCGCGGCGTTGGAGCTGACCCTGGCCTACGTCAAGGACCGCAAGGCCTTCGGGGCGCCGATCGGCTCATTCCAGAATTCCAAGTTCCGGCTCGCCGAGATGGCGACCGAAATCGATATCGCACAGTCATTCGTCGACCACTGCATCGAGGAACGCAACGACGGTGAGCTGACCGTCACCGACGCCGCCAAAGCAAAATGGTGGTGCACCGAATTACAGGGTCGGGTGGTCGATACCTGCCTGCAGCTGCACGGCGGTTACGGCTACATGCTCGAATACCCCATCGCGCGGGCCTATGCCGACGCGCGCATCACCCGCATCTACGGCGGCACCACCGAAATCATGAAAGAGGTCATCGGCCGCTCCCTCGGCCTGTGAGACGGCACCGTCTGCCATATCTGTTCGCCGATGAGCCAGGTAACGCATCGTTGCGGTGAAACGATAGGACGGCAGGTGGCGTGGGTTACAGGAGGCGCGGTGGCCAAGGTGTTCATCAGTTATGCCAGTGCGGACGGCATGCTGGCCTGGGAGATACACAAGTGGCTGAAAGAAGCCGGCCATGAGGCATTCCTGGATCAGGACCGCCACGACGGAATCGCCCTCGGCAAGGACTGGAGACCCGAGATACGCCGCCAGCTGAGCCGGACCGACGCGATGATCTGCCTGGTCACCTCGCACTACCGGGCATCCACCTGCTGCCTGGACGAAATCAGGATCGCCCAGTTTCTGGGCAACCTGCTACTACCCATACAGGTCGAACCAGAGGTGGCCCATCCACTACTGGCATCCATCGAGTACACAAACCTGACAGAGGCTCGTGAACGTCTGATTGAAGAATTATGGGGGGTCGACGCCAGGTCGGCCGAGTGCCACTCGGCCGATTCGACCACGATGAGTAGCGGGGAGGTCTACGGCGTGGGAGTGGTCAAGCGATTCGGGTCGCGGCGGGTGCCGGTGCCCCCCGGTCGCGGTAGCGCGGCAGCGGAACTGGTGAAATTGCTACGTCCGGCGACCAGTGGCCCGACGACGATCGCGGTAACAGGCCAGACCGGGTCGGGTAAGACCACGTTGGCCTACTATGCCGGCAGGGAAGCGCAGCACCTCTTTGCGGGCGGGGCCGTGTACGTCAACATGAACGGTCACGCCCAGGGCACCCAGATTCATATCAGTGCCGAGCAAATATATCGGCAGGTTCTGCTTGCCCTCTGCGATGAGGACTGGCACAGTATTTCGTGTTTGGACGAAAAGAGCGCCGGCACCATCTACGACCGGAGGATGGGAGAGTGGAGTGACCAGGGCCGGTCGGTCCTGCTGATGTTGGACAACGTCTCGGACCGTGAAAAGGTCGACGACTTGCTGCTCTGGAAGTACCCGGCACACCTGGTCATGATCACTACCTGGAACGCTGATTTCCTCCGAGGACTGCCCGGGTTGGAGATACTCCCCCCCTTGTCGCCCCTTGATAAATACCACGTGGCCACAGCGCTCGGCGGCGCCGTACGGGAGCGGCATCCGGATGACGAATGGCTGTCCCGAGAACCCACTGATCAGGCCGTCGAGCAACTGGCAACATTGTTCGGTGGGCTACCGGAAGCGTTGACCCTGGCCAAAGGACTGCTCGACGGGCAGCCGGGCATGCGGATGGAGGAATTGATCCGCCGGCTCAACGCATCCCACCTGAACGGATTGACGAGGTCGGCAGAGCGAGTGTTCCGACTGTCCTGGCAATGCCTGCATGAAGAACACGGTGAGCTCGGCAAGCAGGCGGCCCATCTGTTACTGCTGCTCTCGGTCAACCCCGGCCCGAGTATTTCAACCGAAGCCGTCGCAGACCTGGCAGGCATGACCAAGGAGGACGTGGGCGAGCTCCAGGCAATGTTGCGCCGCATCCGGCTCATCAACGACGACCGGTGGGGAATGCACGACCTCGTTCGTCAGTACGTCACCGAGTTGGCCGAGAAGGACCTGAGCGTCGGCCAGCGGGACGCCGCATTCGGCCGGCTGCTCAGCCACTACCAGCAGCACGCGACGAATCTCGTCAAGAAAGCCGGATGGTTCCTACTTCGCCACAGCAGACCCGGCTCGGAGCCCGATCCCAAGCCCACCTGGGCCGGACGAACAGCCGCGTTGAGTTTCTTCGAAACAGAGCGCCTGAACATTCTGAGCTGCCTGCGCCGCGCTCACCGACACGTTGCCGAAGTTCCTGAATCCGAGCTGCGCAGACCTCTGGTCGAGCTCACCGAAGCGATAGCCGGCTATCTGCGCAACAATGGACCATGGGAGACAGCGGAGCAGGCCCATCAGATAGCCGCCGACATCGCCGGAGAACTCGGCGAACTTCGTTCCCAGGCCATTGCGTACAACGATCTCGGTATCACCCGCCGACTACGCGGGAACCGGGATGAGGCAAATCGTGCGCTGCGGCAGGCGCACGAAATATTCGGCGCGTGCAGCGATACTCGCATCGTCCTGCTCGGCCAGGCCAATACGCTCAACGAGCTGGGCATCGTGGCCAACGACACGGGCCGAAACACCGGTGAGACGCAGCCTCACGAGGACGCGATAAAGGTGCTCGAACCGGCCTGGGACATGTACCGCCTCGTCGGTGACATCATCGGTATGGCAAACTCCGCCAAGAATCGCGCCGTGGCACTGGCCCGGCTCGGTGAATCCGGCGAGGCCACTGGATGGCTAGAGCGCTCGCTGGCCCGCTACCGCGAAATCGACGACGTCCTCGGCGAGGTCGAGGTCCGCAACCAGCTCGGCCTGCTCCAGCTGAAAAAAGATCCCGAACTGGCGTTCAAAGCGTTCCACAGAGCCGTGAGCTTAATGGCGGACCATAATATATGCAGTCTACTGGAGGAAGCACGGGCGCACGAGGGAATTGGCCTCTACCATAAGAGTAAAGACGACGATGCCAACGCCATGACATCTCTGGAAAAAGCCAAGGGAATCTATTCAGATATCGGTGCGGAGCGGGACCGTGACCGGGTCGAGAAAGAGCTGAAGGAGCTTCCGGGCTCATGCTGAGGTACGACCGCCGTTCAGGCACGCCACCGCGGTCGCCACGATGTCGTCAAGGGGCGCGGACGCGTCGATGACTGTACCCATCTCGTCCGGTCGCAGCGGTTCCAGCGCTTGGAACTGCGAGTCCACCAAGGACACCGGCATGAAGTGGTCGCTGCGTCCGGCAACCCGGCGGGTGATGAGGTCGCGATCGGCGTCCAGATGCAGGAACCACACCTTGGCATGCGCCTGGCGCAGCAGCGCCCGGTAGCGATACTTCAGCGCGGAGCAGGACACCACAGCACCCTCCCCGGCATCGCCGCGCGCAGTGATCCAGCCGGCGATGGCCGCCAGCCACGGATACCGGTCGTCATCATCGAGTGCCCGCCCGGCAGCCATCTTCGCGACGTTGGCGGGCGGGTGGAACGAATCGGCCTCCGCATAGACCACACCCAGGCGTTCAGCGAGCAGCCGACCGATCGTGGTCTTCCCGCAACCGGTCACTCCCATGACCACGACGATCGCTTGCCGGGTGACTATCGCTTCATCTCCACGTCGACTCCGCTCCTTCAGGTCCCGGTCGGGGCGCCATCCTAGCGGCGGCGTCAGGGCGCGGCGCGGGCCATGACGGCGCGCATGGTCTGTTCGGGGGCGTCGAGGAGCTTACCGACGAGCAGCGACCCGAACGGTTCCGGATCCAGCACGGCGGGGGCGTAAACGTCCCAGAGCTTGCCGAGGAACAGCACGCCGAAGCGGGCCAGCCCGGCGGCGCGGGCGGCGGCCGAGGGGCCGGTGGTGCGGAAGGTCCGCAGTTGGCGCAGGAATGCCGGGACGGTGATCCGGATGATCCCGGCGGCGAGGATCTCGGCGTAACGATCCTCCTCGGGTGCTACCTGTCCGCGCAGCAGCCGGGTGTAGAGGGTCGTGGTCTCCCGCCAGATCAGCATCGGGTTGGCGCTGCGTACGGTCTTGACCCCGATCAAGGTGATGGGCTTGCCCTCGCCGTCTTCGAGGTGGATGCGGTAACGCATCTCCTTGCGGCTCGGATCGCCGCGATCGACGAACAGATTGAACGTACCGCTCTGTACTGGCAGTTTCCCGCCGAATGCCGCACAGGTCAGGTAGCCGCTCAGCGACGCGACGTGGTCCGGATCGGTGACGAAGTGGTCGACGTCGTCGGTCTTGACGGTGAGGTCGGCGCGGAGCGGGGTGTCCTCCTTGATACCCGTAGCGAAACCGACCCGGACATCGGTCTCCCCCACTCCGACGTATCCGGTCATCTCCTCGGTGAATTCCAACGACACCGGCGCCGATGAGCCCACTGACAGCACCGTGCGGCGCACTGTGATGCCCTGCTCGGCGCACCATCCGCGGGCCGCGGCCACGCCTCGGTTGACCATCTCGTGCAGCCGATCGGCGCTGAATTCGACGATGTAGTGGACCGGGACCTCGGCGCGAAGAATTTTCAGCTCGATGTGCTTGCCGAATTCTCCGCTTTCCCCGGCTGCTACCGCCACGTTGTTCTCTCCGATGCGCGCCACGACCCGGCGGAAATGACCGTTCGCGGCCGCCTCGATGATCTGGAAATAGGTCGGGACGATGCCCGGGGTCCACGTGCCCCGCTCACTGACCGTCCAGATCACCCAGATCTCATCGGCGCCGCGCGCGAGAGCCTCTTCGAGGTTGGCGTCGGTGACGTAGATCGCGTCGATGTAGGCGCTCCCCCGGATCCGGATCGGGGGAAACCACATCGGCAATGTCGAGCAGGCGACCAGGAAATCCTCGGTCATCCGCGCTGGGGGGAGCACCTCCAGTTCGTGATGGCTGAAGTTGTACACGTTGAAGGTGGCATCGATTCCGGAGGCTCGAATCGCCGTCCAGTCCAGCCCCCACCGGGTGAAGATGTTCTGCCGGTAACCATCCAAAGTCAGCAGGGACTCGGCGCCACCGAGACGGAGCAGCTCACGCCAATTGACCGAGATTCCCGCGGCGGGTGAGGTCGCACGCCAGTTCTGGGCGATCTGGCTGCCGGTCATGCCCTGGCAGAGCATGGCCAGGTTGAGCGTGCCGCCGCTGGCGCCGTCGACGTGGTCGAAGCTCACTCCCGCCTCGTCCAGCCATACTTGCAGGACGCCTGCCTGGAACGCCACCTTGAGCCCCCCGCCGGCCACGATCAGGGACCGCTTGCCGCGTGGAAACGAGTTCTGGACCATCGCCTACCGTTTCTTCTCAAGGAACTCCAGAAAACGGGGAAACACCTCGCGCGCCACATCTTTGCCCATAAATGGGTCCTGGTGCCCGTAACCGGGTAATACCTGCAGTTCGTGCCGACCCGGTACAAGCTGTTCCAGCCGGCGGTGACAGACGATGTTGGAGTCGGTGAACACCCGGTTCTGGTCGCCGGTCACAAACAACACAGGAGTCTCGAGCTCGGTGGCGTTCCGGAAGTAGTCTTCGGATAACCTGTCGTAGCGGGGGTCGTCCGGATCGTACTTGACGGCCCGGCCGGCCGCGACCATCTTCCGGACGTGGCGATAGTAGTGCACGCCGACCGCGCCGTAGAGATCACCAGCTCTTTGATGGGTAATTTCGGCTAGTTTTTCGTGGCTGTACAACGCCGGCCATCCGGTTCCCCACATGAGGCTGAGCATGTGACAAGCAGGCACCTCGCACTCTTGGTGGAATAAAGACACAATCTTGGAGAACAAGCGCCCCCGGCTCAGGCCGGGGTCTTCGCTCCACTGTGGGTTGAGATACGGCAGGCCCAATACTGACTCGACCATGAACGGGGCGAAGCGCAGCTTGATTTTCGACCATTCGGGCACCCGAGGTGTCAGTGAAACGCTGTTGGAGATGACACTGCGGATGTCGTCGACGGCCCGGCCGAACAGGCTCATCATGAACGACACCGAACCCAAGCAGTGGCAGATCACGTGGATGGGCCTGTCACCGATCTCTTCTCGCATCAGCTGGATCGCGGGGGGGTAGTCGAAGAGCGCGACATCATCCATGGTGTAGCGGGTCTTGAACAAGTTGTACGAGTGCCGCCTACTCATCCGGATGTCGAGGCACCACACATCGCTGAAACCGTGGTCGAGAAGGTAGGTCACCAGGTTCTCGTGCTCCGGCATGATAAACATGTCGGATGACGTGGTCAGCCCGTGGATGAGGAGTACCGCTTCCCCCGCCATTCCCCGGCTGAACCGCAGAAAGCTGAGACCGATCTTGTCCTCGGTGTTGAAGAAGTACGGTGTGATGGTGGCGTTCTTGACACCTTCCAAGGTATTCAACGGGATCACGCGTTGCATCGACGGCTTCTTTCGCTCTTGGGTCAACGGTGCTTTTGTCAACGATGACGGCCGGGTATTGACGTGGTGACGGTCCGGGAATCAGAACTATCCGTGGGATCAGCGGATCCGTCGACGACCTCGGAGAACAAACGCAGGCGAGGTGCCACGAAGACGGACCACAGGGAGCCGAGGAACATCTGGCCGAACCGGGCGACCGCCTCGGCCTGCCGCAACGGGTTGTGTGTCCCGGTCACCCGCGCGGTGGCGACCTGCCGGACAAAGGTGAGTGCCGGGAGGTACAGGATCCCGGTCGCCAGCACCTCACCGTCCACGCTGTGCCCGCGGCGCAGATAGGTGTAGAGCGTCGTGGTGGAACCCCAGACGTCGAAGCTGCCGTGATCGCGGACGTCCTTGAAGCCGTCCAGCAGGTACGGCGCACCGTCGGCACCGATGAACGGCAACGTGTAGATCATCCGCCGCGACGTCGGGTTGTCCCCCCTGACGAGCAGGTTCACCACTCCGGCGCCCACTCGCGCACCGCGCGACCCGGTGACCCCGTCGACGTGCACAGTGCCCTGCGCGGTCAGCTGATGCGTCTCATCGGCGAGGAACTCGGTGAGGAAGGGGGTGGCGACGTCCAGGGTGAACGACACCGCGGTGCCGGCCCGCCGGCCCGCCTCGGCCGCACCGCGGAAGTCGGCGGCCGGCCGGTGGCCGCGACGCAGGAAGCCCCGCATCGTCTCGGTGAAGCTCAGCCCCACCGCCAGGGTCTGCGCAGCGGGAGTTCCTGCCGGCGGGATGGTCACGGCGTCCAACGGCTCGGTCACCGGTGCGGCCCGCTTGCGTTCCGGAGCGACCCAGCTCGCCCTACCGGTGATCTTCCGGACGGCGGCCTCGGCATTGCGCTCCGCGACAGCGGCGATCGTGTGGGCGGGATTGACGCCGGTCGCGCTCGGCAGGCAGCCACCGTCGAAGACGTACAGATTCGGGTATCCGAACACCTCACCGTTACTGTTCGTCACGACTTCGCCGGGGTCGTCCGCCATCACAAAGCCGCCCAGGTTGTGCACCGTGACCGGTACCCGGAGCCGTTCCCACAACGGGTTGAACGCCGCTGTCCCGCCGAGCGCGCGCACGACGTCCTCGCACAGCTGCTGCTGCGTTTCGTACAGCGCCAGGTTCTCCCGG
Source organism: Pseudonocardiaceae bacterium (assembly GCA_050700515.1). Taxonomy (GTDB): domain Bacteria; phylum Actinomycetota; class Actinomycetes; order Mycobacteriales; family Pseudonocardiaceae. Next base: position 2,907 of record JBOHHD010000162.1, on the reverse strand, counting down.
ACATTCCAGGTGATCCGGATGTCATGGGTGAACGGGAGCAGCTCGATCACACCGTCCGCGCTGTCCCGGCCCATCTCCAGAAAGACCGCGACATCGTCCTCGGGATCGGTGGCCACGCCGCCGCCGAGCCTCTTGCGCGCCACCCGGCGGATCGCATCGAGCATCTCCCGCTGCACCCGCAAGCCCGAACCGAATCGACCATTGCTGCCCAATACCTGCAGCAGCGGGACGACCTGAGTGGGGACGCCGCCGTCCTGCAGGATGAACCAGCGCCGGTTCGCGTCGGAACCACGGTCGAAAACCGTGGTGGTGGTGATCACCGGTCCCACGGCCGCATCGAACCGCTCCTTGGTCCCGAAGCCGAACGCCAAGAAGTCCCCGTTGCCGGAGTAACGGTGGCCGAGCCGATCGGACAGCTTCGGCAGGGTGCCGTACTGGTCGCGGCAGCGAAGCAGTAACTCCGTGGTGTTCACCGCGCCCGCACCCAGCACCACGGTGCGCGCCTGGACTCGCTCTTCGGCCCCTTCGGCGTGGTTGAAGAAGATGACCTCGTAATCATTGTCCCGCTGTTCGAGGCGGGTGACCTCGCACTGGGTGCCGACGTCGGCGCCGCGCTGTTCGGCGACTGCCAGGTAATTCAGATCGAGCGTATTCTTGGACTGGTAGTTACAACCGATGTCGCACTCGGCGCAATGTCTGCAACCGAACTGCTGCACGCCGAACCTGTTCGGCTTCGCGACGGCAGGGTCGCCGAAGTTCAGAGCGAGATTCGGGAAAAAGAATTGATCACCGCGCCCCAGCTTCCGAGCCACCTCACGCATCTGGCGGGTTCGCGGGGGAAGTCCCAGCGGCTGGTCGGACCTGATCGGTTTCACGTCCAGCATGTAGGCGACCAAGTCGTAATAGGGATCCAGGACGGTCCGGCTGTACTCCTGGGGCCATCCGTGGTCGAACCCATCCGGAGGCATCCGCAACTGCACATTGGCGTAGATGTGCGATCCGCCCCCGTAGGCCGCCGCCTGGACCACGGTGATCTCATTGATCGGCCGGACGTCGAACAGACCCTGCTCGTGCTCCCACATCCAGCCGTCGAAGGGGTCGGTGAAGTTTCGCGGAAATCCGCCCAGCGGATAACGTCTACCGCGCTCCAGGATTGCCACCCGCAGACCCGCCTGCGCGAACCGGCATGCCGCCACCGCTCCCCCGAAACCACTACCGACGACGATCACGTCATATCTTTTCCGCATCAAGTCCACCCCGTGCCTATCCTCGAGCGGGCCGCATTCAGGCAGACTCAGCGCATTTAGGCAGACTCAGCGGGCTCAGCGGGACTCCAATACTCCAACTGAGCCCACTGAATGCGGGCTTGTCGCCATGGTATCGACATCGAGTGTTCGTGACGATGGGCCGAATGGGGAAGCGAGTGATCGGCGCGGACGGTGAGCGATCCGAGCCAGGGCGCGACCGGCATTGGTCCGAAGGGCACAGTGTCCGGGCATCGAGTTACTGAGAGTAAAAATATTCGCCACGGATGTGACGCACCGTTCGCCTCGCACCGGCCGTGGAGGTACCGATCGGCCGCATCGGCCGCCGGCAACCCTGATCACCACCACGATGCCGGTAGCGATGGGTGTCGATCAACAGGGTGATATTCCCGATGGCTTGAAGGGAACGGCCTCACAACCCACTGCCGCATCCGAAGGGTGAGCACTGAACCGGCCGTTCCGGCGTCTCCGTGCGTCACTTGGAGTGAAAATCGCGGTGGGATGGTACGTCTCGGCTCCGTCCGGCGATCATAAGGGCATCGGCGGAAGCAAGGGATGGAGGCGGACTAAGATGAACGCCCACAGCGATGAAACAGTCGCGCACGACATGTTCGCGCTGCTTCACCAGTCCGCGGCACCCGTGGTGACCCGCTGGACTTACAGCGCAGACGACCCGTTCGCGGTGACCCTTGTCATCCAGACCCGCGGCGATCAGTGCGTGGACTGGGTACTGGCCCGGGACTTGCTGGTCACCGGCCTCACCGGACCCGCCGGTATCGGGGATGTGCGGGTGCGTCCCGCCCAGCTGGCCGAATGGGATGTCGCGCTGGTCGAACTCCGCTCGCCAGAAGGCCGGGCCCTGCTGGAGGTCGACCGCGAACTCCTGCAGCAGTTCGTCGACGCGACCATCGAGGCCATCCCGCTGGGCAGCGAGGGCAACTTTATCGATATGGACGCCGAGATCGAGAAGATCATGCGGAGCTGCGCGGGTTGATAGCGCCGGAGCAAACACCGGGAGCGGCTCACCGCGGTCCACGGCCGGCCCAGGTCCAGGCATATTCCGGGTCCTCACAAGCCAGTGCACCCTCGCCGAGTTCCAGCGGCGCAAATGTGTCCACCATGACGGCGAGTTCATCAACGGACTCGATCCCGATGCTGCGCTCGACGGCGCCCGGCTGCGGTCCGTGGCTGTGCCCGCCGGGATGCAGCGAGATCGATCCCCGGCCGATACCCGAGCCTCTGCGGGCCTCGTATTCACCGCCGCAATAGAACATCACCTCATCGGAGTCCACATTGGAGTGATAGTAGGGCACGGGGATGGACAGCGGGTGATAATCGACTTTGCGGGGCACGAAGTTGCACACCACGAAACCTGAACCCTCGAACACCTGGTGGACGGGCGGGGGCTGGTGTACGCGTCCGGTGATCGGCTCAAAATCGGCGATGTTGAAGGTGAACGGGTAGAGGCAGCCGTCCCAGCCGACGACATCGAAGGGATGCTGTGCGTAGGTGTAGCGGGTACCGAGGATCTGCCCGCCCCCCGTACCAGGGCCAATCCAAGTTCGCTCGGTGTCTTGATGTTGTCACGCTAGGTAGCGAGGAAGAGAAGTGCCCGGTTTCGATCCCGGCAAATACGCTCCGT
>JBOHHD010000161.1:0-2861 GCA_050700515.1 Pseudonocardiaceae bacterium | reverse complement strand
GTGTCGGTCATGGCCCCCCTCACATAGCGGTCCATCGGGTTCCGTGATGGGGTGCGTTGTCGTGGCCGTCGCGCATGTGTGGATCGAGCTCCATGGCCTCCCTTGGCATGACGATGAAGGTACTCATCATGCCTTCATCCTCGTGTTCCAGGATGTGACAGTGGTACATGAAACGCCCGGTCGCTCCGCCGAACTGGCCAGCGATTCTGACCAGCTGACCGCCCCCCACGCGAATCACATCCTTCCAACCTTGCTCGTTGTCATCCAGCGGGAGCGCCTCCTGCCGGGTGACCGGTGTCCTGGTACCACCGACGACGTTGTCGAAACCGGTCACGTCGTAGCTGTCGCGACTCAGTGCCTGGAATTGGATGAGGTGCAGATGAATGGGGTGCGTGATGGGACTGGCATTGAGGAACGACCACTGCTCCCAGCTGTTGTACTCCACATAGAAGTTCGCTGCATCCTTGAAGGTACGACCGACCCGCTGCAACGTCACGGTGCCGTTGGCCAGCCTGACCTGAACGATGCCATCGACGGGCAGATCTGCCGGGGGATGGTCGATCTCCTCCATCTCCCACATCTCCGGGTGCCGCCCGTCAAGCAGGGTCAGCACGAGCCAGCGGTGCCTGTGCTCGTGAGGAATCACGTCATGAGTGAGACGCACGAACGATGGCGAGAGCGTGGACGGCAACGTGAAGCTGTCGCGCACCGGCCTGGCGCTGACCCGGAACTGCATGACGTCGAGATTGAGAATATCGGTTCCCGGCTCCAGCGGTGGGTTCATCGTGTTCACCAACGTGAGTGACTTGCCGCAGAAAGCACGGAAGTCGATGAGAAAATCGGCGCGTTCAGCCGGAGCTATAGTGATGTGATCCAGCGCGAGGGGTGCGGGCAACAGGCCACCATCGGTACCGATCTGGCGCAGCGCCCCGGGAACGCGGACACCACTTTTGTCGCGTATTTCCAGGCTGTAAGTACGCGTGTTGGAAGCGTTGACCAACCGGAAGCGATACCACCGAGCTTCCACATCGAGGTGGGGCCAGATCACCCCGTTCACCAGCGTGAAGGGTCCGCTGAAGGGCAGTGTGATCAGCTCGGGCTCCACCTGGAGGACTTCTACCTTCTTCAGGAGCTGGCCGGTGAGGTTACCGTCCTGATCGGTGTCGAGGTTGCGGTCGCAGAGCATGAGGGGTACCTCGTACTTGCCCTGCGGCAGCCGCAGACGGGCCTCCTCGGCGTCCCGGATCAGGTACGTGCCGGCCAGCCCGGCCATGACGTTCAGGTTGGTGATCGCCATGGCATGGTCGTGATACCACATCGTCGTCGCTTGTTGATCATTCGGGTATTCCGCGAGCTGCGCATCTCCGGTCAGAACGGCGTTGTCCGTCCAGCCGTCGTTGCCGGCGCCGGTCCGGGCACCGTGCAGGTGCACCACTGTCCACGGCAGGAGGGCCGCAACGGCCGGAAGAGGTTCCGCTCCGGCGCGCCCCGGCCCCACCGTCCCTAGCGGTACCTGTACGGCGGTGATGGGATAGCTGCCGGCGATCTCGTTGCGCCAGGCCACCCGCAACCTACGACCGCGCTGCACCTCGATTGTGGGACCGGGGAACGAGCCGTTGTATGCCCACACGCGGGTGGGGGGCAGCTGGGAGTGCAACTGCACCCAGGCTTCCCGCATGGTGATATCGAGCTGAGCCGGCCGCCGGCCGGAGGGAACGTGGATCACCGGCGGGATGTACAACGGGTCGAGGAACTTCTCCAACCGCAGTCCCCCCTTCGCGGTACCGGGCGCAGATGAGGATGCAGCCGACTGGGGGGTGGGAACATCACTGATTGTGGTCACTTCACGCTCCGCATGTAGATGATCTCTTGTAGAGGATTCAGACCACACCTCTTTTGATACCAACAATTTCGCGACAGAAATTCTGCTGAGATGGTCACCCGCGCCTGAGCCCATCCGGCAAGTGAGACTTCCCTTACATCAAGACAGGACCACCGGCATCACCGATCTTCGATTCCCTCCAGGGCCTCGATCCTTGCTTCCTGGGCCTGAAGTCGCTCCATCAGTTCCCATTCCCGGCGGCCCAGCCAATGCAGCTCAGCGATGAGGGACTGGCGGTGACGGCGGGCCTCGACCAAGGGGGACACGGCCGGTGCAGCAGTCATGTCGTCACCTCCGTCGTCTCACCCATCTCGCTCTCTCTTTCTCACTCGGTGTAATCCTCACTCGGGGTAATCCCCAAGGTCCTGGACCCCGCCGCGGGTTAGCGGGCACTCCGCGCCGGTTCCTTATGAGGTATGAGATGCCGACCGGCGCCTCCCTGATGCACTCGACACGAGCGAATCACCCGGGACCTAAACTGCTGCCCGAATGCGCAACAGACGGGGCAAAGCGGCGGTGGCCACCAGCGCGAGCGCGGTGACCACCATGACCTCGCCCAGCGCCCAGGCGGCGAAAAGCGCGAACGCCGCGATTTCGCCACCCAGCCCGGCCACCGAGGTCACCGTGGCGCGGGCCGACCCCTCGATGCGTTCCTGGAGCCGGGCATCCACGACGACCAAAACCAGCCGCAGGAGGCCATAGAACAGAGCGACGCCGACCAGCCCGACCGGGTGCCGCAGGAAACCCGCCGCGCCGAGCGCCAGGACCCCCACACCGAGGACGGCCGTCAGGGCCGACGGGCGCAGTCCGCTCGCCGCCCCGCCGAGGACGGCGCCCACCGCGCCGGTCAGCGGAACACTCAGCGCCGCGAGCGGTACCAGGCCGGTGGGTACGCCCCACTCCTGCGCCAGCAGCGGGGTGTACTCCTCAAGCCCATCCAGGCCACGGAGTATCGCCACGGCGAGCAGCGCCGTACGTA
>JBOHHD010000160.1:0-1754 GCA_050700515.1 Pseudonocardiaceae bacterium | reverse complement strand
GCGCAAATACAAGAAATGCTGCGGGGCACCCGCAACGGCCCGCTGATGAGCTCCGGAGTGCTCCTCGCCGAGATCGCTGCGCCGGACCTGTTCCACGCCCGGATGCAGATGGCTTTCTCGCTGGGCTGGCACATCGTGGTGGCCTGTTTCGGGGTGGGGTTCCCGGCGATGGTGCTGTTCGCCGAGTGGCGCGCGCAGCGCAACGGTGACCACGAGATGAACACGTTGGCCCACACCTGGGCGAAGGCGATGGGTGTGCTGTTCGCGGTGGGTGCGGTATCCGGCACGATCCTGTCCTTCGAGATGGGGATGCTCTGGCCGGGGTTGATGGAGCGGTTCGGGGAGGTCTACGGCTTCCCGTTCACCCTGGAGGGGTTCGCGTTCTTCATCGAGGCGATCTTCGTCGGGGTGTACCTGTACGGGTGGAACCGGTTATCCCCGAGGATCCACCTGCTCTCCGGGCTGCCGATGATCGTCTCCGGTGTGGCCGGGGCATTCTTCGTGGTGGCGGCGAACGGGTGGATGAACACCCCGACCGGGTTCGAGATCCGCGACGGGGAGATCGTGAACACCGACCCGTGGGCGGCGATGTTCAACCCCTCCACCGGAGCTCAGTCCGTGCACATGATTCTCGCCGCGGTCATGGTCACCGGTTTCGGTGTCGCGTCGGTGTACGCCGTGGGCATGCTGCGCGGCCGCCGCGACCGCTACCACCGGATCGGCCTGCTGCTGCCGTTGACGGTCGCCGCGATCGCCACGCCTATCCAGATCGGTGTGGGTGACTGGCTCGCCAACGTGGTGGCCGAGCACCAGCCGATCAAACTGGCCGCGCTGGAAGGGCTCCACCAATCCGGAACCCAACAGCCGCTGTCTCTGGGCGGGATCTATCTCAACGATGAACTCGTCGGAGCGATCAAGATCCCCTACGGGCTGTCATTGCTCATCCATCATGATCCGAATGGTTTCGTGGCCGGGCTGGACCAGGTGCCCGCCGAGCTGCGCCCCCCGGTGAACGTGGTGCACCTGTCGTACAACGTGATGGTCGGCATCGGATTCGGGTTGCTGGCGATCGCGGCCTGGCTGGTCTGGACCTGGTGGCGACACCGCGACATCCCGCGCAGCCCGTGGTTCCTGCGGGCGGTGGCGCTCTCCGGGGTGGCGGCGGCAGTCGCGCTGGAAGCCGGGTGGATTGCCACCGAAGTGGGCCGCCAGCCCTGGATCGTCTATCAGATCCAGCTGACCCGGGATGCGGTCAGCACCGCGCCGGGCCTGCGTTACGGCTTCTATCTCGTGCTCGCCGTCTACCTGGTGCTCACCGTGATGACGGTCTATGTGCTGCGCCGGCTCACCCGGGTGCATGAAGCGCCCCTCGCCCCTCAGGAGCCCGAAGAGCAGCAGGCCGTCTCATGACCGCCGCGCAGGCGGTGTTGGCCATCATGTGGATCGGCCTCACGGCCTACGCCTTGTTCGGCGGCGCCGATTTCGGTGCCGGAATCTGGGATCTGCTGGCCGGGAGCACCACGCGAGGACGTTCCCCGCGTCGGCTCATCGAGCAGTCCATCGGACCGGTCTGGGAGGCCAACCATGTCTGGCTGATCTTCGTCCTGGTAGTGCTCTGGACCAGCTTTCCTCCGGCGTTCGCGGCGATCGCCTCCACCCTTTACATCCCACTCACGCTGGCCGCGCTGGGCATGATCGCCCGAGGGGCGGCGTTCGCGTTTCGCCACTCAATCGACGAACTCGGTCTCCAGCGG
>JBOHHD010000159.1:0-3779 GCA_050700515.1 Pseudonocardiaceae bacterium | reverse complement strand
AGCCTGGGGTGAAAATCCCCCAGGCTACTCGGCCTCTCTGGGTCTGTAGCGCGAAAGGCTGACTCGACAATCGAAAATTGTACAACACTATAGTTGTTAGCTGTACACCTTGAGCGCCAGCGATGGTACCGAGGCAACCTTATGACGAACCCCGAAGCCACAAGGAGGCGCCGATGCCCGACTGCGGCGTTCACTCGGATCAGGACGCGGACGAGCAGCGCGGCGACCTGGTTGAACAGATCATCGCAAGGCACGAACTGCTGAGTCTGGCGCTGTCGCGCGAGGTTGAGGCCGCACTGCGTACCATTCCCCGGCACCTCTTCGCGCCGAGCGTGCCGCTGAGCGAGGCGTACGCCAATGACTCCATCATCACCAAGCGGAACGACCGTGGGATCTCCCTCAGCTCGCTCTCGGCGCCGACGATCATCGCCATGATGCTGGGTCAGCTGCAGGTCCTGCCTGGGCAGCGGGTTCTGGAGATCGGCAGTGGCGGCTACAACGCCGCGCTGCTTCGGGAGCTGGTCGGGCTGGACGGCTCGGTGACCACGATCGACATCGACCAGGAAGTAGTCGACCGGGCCCGCGCGTGCCTGGCGGCTGCGGGCTACCGCGATGTGCGCGTGCTGTGCACGGACGGAGAGTTCGGCGCCGCAGAGTACGGCCCGTTCGACCGAATCATCATCACCGCCGGCTCATGGGATATCCCGCTGGCGTGGACACAACAGCTTGCCGAGGATGGACGGCTCGTGGTTCCGCTGCGGACGAAGGGACTGACCAGATCCTGGGCTCTTGAACGCTCCGGCGGGTACCTGATGAGCCGTGATCACATGATGTGCGGGTTCGTGCCGATGCAGGGCACGGGTGAACACCGGGGCCGGTCGGTCTCACTTCATGGCGATGAGGTCGGCCTGTGGGTGGACGAGGGGCAACAGGTCGATACTGCGGCGCTGGGTGAGGTGTTGTCGACACCGAGGGCGCATGCCTGGTCGGGTGTCACGATTCGCAAGAGGGAACCGTTCAGCGACCAGGACCTGTGGTTGGCCACCACCCTGCCCGGCTTCTGCCTTCTCACGTCGCGGCAGGAAGCCATCGAGCGTGGGCTGGTCTCCCCGGGTTGGCGTCTGGGCACTCCAGCACTCGTTGACGGAGGCAATCTCGCCTACCGGGCCAAGCTCCGGCCGGTGAACGCCGAAGAGACCGTGTACGAATTCGGCGCGTACGCCCACGGGGGGGATGCCGCCAAGGCCGCGAACCAGCTCGTGGAACAGATCCTGCTGTGGGATCGCAACCACCGCCCCAAGCCGCACATGACGGTTCACCCGGCAGGCACTCCGGATGCCGACCTTCCGGACGGGTTCGTCCTGAACAAGCGGCACACCAGGATCGTGATCTCCTGGCCGGACCACACCGGATAACACCACCCCTGATCCGCTGAGAAAGGAGCCCGTGATGGATGCCATCACGCCATCGACAACCTACGACGAGCTGGATCTCGATGTGAGTTTCGTGGAGTCGGGCCTGGAGGTCGCCGGGATCCATACGGAGGACTGCACCAGCGACAACTGCGGCGATACCACCGGCGAGAACTGCTAGCTTCACCGGCCTGGTGCCCGGTCCGGTCTGGGCTTCTCCAGGGCGGCCGGGTGAGACGTGGAAGAGGACTATGGCGGCTCAATTCCGATGCGTTCACGCGGCTGTCATCCGGGTAGCCGTCTTCGGTAGCGAGTTGGACCTGCCGCCGTGGCCGGACCTGACCGGCGACACCCCGGTCCACGTGCAAGAGTGGCGGAGTTGGTTGCGGCGGGTATGGGAGCACGAAGCGCTCATCGAGGCTATCGAGGTCGCCAGTCCGGTGTTGACCCGGCGTGTCCAGGACGTATGCGGTGGGCTTGTCAAGCAGCCGCGTCAGGTACGGCGTGTGGTGGAATCGGTGGTCCGGTACCTGCTGCGGCTAACGAGCCGGGCCACCCCGTTCGGGCTCTTCGCCGGGGTAGCTCCGCTGCACATCGGCTCTACAGCGAACGTCCGGTGGGGCGGGCGGCACCATGCGGCGGCACGCCCTGATGCCGCGTGGCTTGCCGAGGTGATCACTCATCTTGAGGCGCGGCCCGAGATCCTACGACGCTTGTCCGCCGTGGCGAACAACTTGGGCTTCGTGCGGGGAGACCGGCTGGTAGTTCCGTGTCAACAGCTCCCCGGCGTTCCTGGCCAGGTTCGGCTCGCCGAGGTGTCGGTCCGGCACACCAAGACAGTTCAGGCAGTGATCCAAGCAGCTCGGGCGCCCATCGCTATCAGCAAGCTGATCGACAAGCTGGTCGCTGAGCTTCCCGGAAGGCCGCTGGCGAAGATCGAGGGGATGCTGGCCGAGCTGGTGGCACGCCATATCCTCCTCACTAACCTGCATCCGCCCATGGACGTCACGGACCCGCTGGGCCACGTCATCGAGCAGTTGACCGTCATGGACACCGGCGCTGTGCCGCTGTCCATGGTGCGGAAGCTTCGCGCGATCAGCGGCCAGTTGTCCCGGCACGAGCAGGCATCCTCACTTGGGGCCCGCCGTGCTCTTCGTGCGTCTGTGTCGCAGCAAAAGTGGCTGGTGGTGGTGGAACTTACGGCGTCATTCCTCAAGGTGAGTTCGAGGCATCCAGCATGGGGTTGTGGGATCGGCGCAATGATTTTGATCTGTGGCGCAATATCGTGCGGGAGTACTCTGAGGAGCTGCTCGGTGAGCCGGAGCATGATGGCACCCGCAGCCAGTCGATCGACTACGAGCGGTGGCCACTGTTCCAGCGACTTCAGCAGGCTCGGGCCGATGGCTCGGTGGGCGTGTTCTTCCTGGGACTCGGTCAGAATGCGCTCACCCTTACCACTGCTGTCCTGACCGTGATGGTGATCGACGAAGATGTGTTCAGCGAAGTTTTCGGCTCGACGGTGCGGTTCAACGAGGAAGGCGAAATTGTCACTGTTGCCGGCGGCACCCCCGCCGAGGGAGTGCCGTTCACCGAGGCGGTGGTGCGTCGCATGCTGGAGACCGAGCCAATGACCGCATCAGGCACCGCCTGCCTCGCCTTGGCCTGGAAACATCGTGCGGTTCTGGGTCTGTAGGACAAAGATGTGTGGGCGGAGAGTTCGTGGTAGCCGACTGCGTGGTTGGCCGTGTCTACCGGATCGCTTTCGACAACGGGGCACTGTTCAGCGGGGCCGGTTCTGCTGGCTTGGCGAGTCGCTGGGGGCGTACCCGAGCTCCTCGGTGGGTAGTCGGCCGGTGGTGGGGGCTGGCTTGTACATCCGGGGGTTGTACAGATTTGCGTTGTTGGTTGAGTACTCCGTGTGTTGAGCATGATGGTGATATCGGAGTGGGGTGTTGTGGTGCTCGATGAGGGTGGGGGCCGGTTACCGTTGTTAGGTGATGCGAGAGCACCAAGTCGATGCGGGCATGCTGGTTGATGTGGGTGATCGAGCGCAGGTGGGTGATCAATGTCCGGAGGGCGGCTCGGTGATCATGAGTGAGGTGGACAGTGGTTGGTTGCAGCGGGACATGGAACCGGCCGGTGATGACGCGGGGGCGGTGTTGTTGGCGTGGCGGGGGTCTTCGGGGTGTACCCAGACCGAGGTCGCTGGTGTGTTGGGGACCACTCAGCAGCATCTGAGCCAGATTGAGACCGGTCAGCGTCCGATTTCGTTGGAGCTGCGCCGCAAGATCGTGGCCAAGTTGGGTATCGCGGCTGAGGACCTTGGCCTGTCCTGCGGGTCGGTCCTCAGGCTGGGCTCTCGCGACG